>NZ_CAOKTW010000005.1:0-55000 GCF_948472335.1 Streptococcus bouchesdurhonensis
AACAAAAATTCATCGGATGGGTGTTCAAGAAAGATTCGGTCAAGTAGGGAAAATGGATTATCTTCTTAATGAGTATGGTTTGAGTGAATCGAATATAAAAGAGAAAGTTCTAGAGTTTTATAATGCAAGATAGATGTTAAATACACTTATCTGAAAGAACTTCTGTAAAAATTACATTACGTTATTTAAATCAAGCGGATTAAAAGCATATTCTGGTAATCAGAAAGTGCCCTGATCCGCTTTGTTGTTTTTAATTTAAAATGTTTATATATGTATAGAATTTTCTGAAAATTCAAGAATTTTCTTCTGTTCATTGCTTTTAAAATGTGCTATAATAGTAAAAACTGAAATGGGAGGGAACAAATGACTGAATTAGATAAGCGTCACCGCAGTAGCATTTATGACAGTATGGTAAAATCACCAAACCGTGCCATGCTTCGTGCGACTGGTATGACAGATAAGGACTTTGAAACACCGATTGTGGGAGTGATTTCGACTTGGGCGGAAAATACACCATGTAACATTCACTTGCATGATTTTGGGAAATTGGCTAAAGAAGGTGTCAAATCGGCAGGTGCTTGGCCTGTGCAGTTTGGGACTATCACTGTAGCGGACGGGATTGCCATGGGAACGCCTGGAATGCGTTTCTCTTTGACATCTCGTGATATCATTGCAGACTCAATCGAGGCGGCTATGGGTGGTCACAACGTCGATGCCTTTGTCGCTATCGGTGGCTGTGACAAGAACATGCCTGGTTCTATGATTGCTATTGCTAATATGGATATCCCAGCTATTTTCGCCTATGGTGGAACCATTGCACCGGGAAATCTTGATGGCAAAGACATCGACTTGGTTTCTGTTTTTGAAGGTATCGGAAAATGGAATCACGGTGACATGACGGCTGAGGATGTGAAACGTCTTGAATGTAATGCCTGCCCTGGCCCTGGTGGTTGTGGTGGTATGTACACTGCTAATACCATGGCGACAGCTATTGAAGTTCTCGGTATGAGTTTGCCAGGTTCATCCTCTCACCCAGCTGAATCAGCTGACAAGAAAGAAGACATCGAAGCAGCAGGACGTGCTGTTGTTAAGATGTTGGAACTTGGTCTCAAACCATCAGATATCTTGACTCGTGAAGCCTTTGAAGATGCCATTACTGTGACTATGGCTCTCGGTGGTTCTACAAACGCCACTCTTCACTTGCTTGCCATTGCCCATGCTGCTAATGTTGACTTGTCACTTGAGGACTTCAATACGATACAAGAACGTGTGCCTCACTTGGCCGACTTGAAACCATCTGGTCAGTATGTCTTCCAAGACCTCTACGAAGTCGGTGGTGTGCCTGCGGTTATGAGATATCTCTTGGCAAATGGTTTCCTTCATGGAGACCGCATCACATGTACTGGTAAGACTGTTGCTGAGAACTTGGCCGACTTTGCAGACCTTACACCAGGTCAAAAAGTTATTATGCCACTTGAAAATCCAAAACGTGCAGATGGTCCGCTTATCATCTTGAACGGGAACCTTGCTCCTGACGGTGCAGTTGCCAAGGTATCAGGTGTGAAAGTGCGTCGTCACGTTGGGCCGGCTAAAGTCTTTGACTCAGAAGAAGATGCTATCCAGGCTGTTTTGACAGATGAAATCGTTGATGGCGATGTAGTCGTTGTTCGTTTCGTTGGACCTAAAGGTGGTCCTGGTATGCCTGAGATGCTGTCACTTTCATCAATGATTGTTGGTAAAGGTCAAGGAGACAAGGTTGCCCTCTTGACAGATGGACGCTTCTCTGGTGGTACTTATGGTCTGGTTGTTGGACATATCGCTCCTGAAGCTCAGGATGGTGGACCAATTGCCTACCTTCGTACAGGCGATATCGTTACGGTTGACCAAGATACCAAAGAAATTTCCATGGCCGTATCCGAAGAAGAACTTGAAAAACGCAAGGCAGAAACAACCTTGCCACCACTCTATAGTCGTGGTGTCCTCGGTAAATATGCCCATATCGTATCATCTGCTTCACGCGGAGCCGTGACAGACTTCTGGAATATGGACAAGTCAGGTAAAAAGTAAATTCAAAAAGCAAGCCAACTTTGGCTTGCTTCTTTTCATCTTCAAAAGTAATTTACCTGCTTAACGAGGTGGCAGTCCAAGGGCAATGCGGCCGTAGCGACTGATTCGTGTAATCTTCCAGGCAGGCGACCAGGTAACTTCAACCTTGACATCTTCGATACCCTCGATTTGTTTCAGACCTGCCACGATTTCGATAGGCAGGCTTTCGGCGCAATCGCAGGCGGTGTCGGTGAAGGTCATGACAATCTTACAGAGGCCTGTTTCGTCTAGATTGATCTCATAAATCAGCCCTAGATTGTACACATCCAATTCCACATCTGTATCAAAAACCTTCTCTAGTTTTTCGATAATTTGGTCTTGCAAGGCCAAAGCCCGGTCATTGATTTTGATATCGTCTCTCATTACAGTCCCTCCACGTGATAAATATCCTCTATTTTCTCATAATTCTGACAATTTGGCAAGTTTTTGATGAATTTTCTGAAAAAATATGATAATATAAAGAAAACACTGAATCAAGGGGAAGCCTATGGAGCAGATTGGAAAAGTCTTTAGACAATTACGAGAGTCAAGAAATATCTCGCTGAGACAAGCAACTGGGGGACAATTTTCGCCGTCTATGTTATCTCGCTTTGAAACAGGTCAGAGTGAGCTTTCGGTGGAAAAGTTCTTATTTGCCCTAGAAAATATATCTGCTAGTGTAGAGGAAATTCTCTTTCTGGCGAGAGGTTTTCAGTATGATACAGATTCTGAGTTGAGAAAAGAAATCATAGATGTCTTGGATCCAAAGAATATAGCTCCGCTTGAGGACTTGTATCGCAGGGAGTATCAAAAGCATGCCCATTCTCACAATAAACAGAAACATATTCTAAATGCCATTATTATCAAGTCTTATATGAAGAGCATGGATGAAAGGGTAGAGTTAACAGCAGAGGAAGGGAAAGTTCTTCATGATTATTTGTTTTCTACCGAGATTTGGGGAATCTATGAACTCAATTTATTTTCAGTCAGTTCACCATTTCTATCTGTTTCTCTTTTCACTAGGTATGTTAGAGAGATGGTACGTAAATCTGATTTTCTAATGGAAATGTCTGGTAATCGAAACCTGTTTCACACTATACTATTGAATGGCTTTTTAGCTAGCATTGAGTGTGAAGAATTTACCAATGCCTCTTATTTTAAACGTGTTATCGAAGAGCATTTCTACAATGAAAATGAAACCTATTTCCGAATTGTCTATTTGTGGGCAGAAGGTCTCCTTGATAGCAAGCAAGGCAGAGTCAAGGAAGGTCAGAAAAAGATGGAAGATGCTGTCCGTATTTTTGAGATGCTTGGCTGTAATAAATCTGCCGAATACTATAGAAAAACGACCGATTGTTGAATATCTGCAAACTAAGAAAATTATTTGAAATTTTAAGTGATAGAATTGTTGAGCTCTCTCGTGTCACTGGAGAAATTCTATCGTTTCTTTTTGCTCATTTCGTTTGTTGCATATATTCAAAAGTTTTTCCTCTAAAATTTCTAAGTGCTATACTATAGTTATATTTCACATAAAACTTCGAACAAGAAGGGAGATTATCTATGAAACTATTGTTTAGAAATCAAGCTTATCGTCTCTTGACTTTGTCACGCTTCTTCAATGCTTTTGGTGCTTCAATTTTTAACCTGGTATTTATCGTCTATGCATCGACCCTGCCACAAGCCTCTTTTGCGGTTGCTATGGCGAATATTGTCATGATTATTCCGACTCTCTTTACAGTTTTTGTAGGGATTCGGGCAGATTACACGAGGGCCAAGGTCAAATGGATGGTCTATAGCGGTTTGTTTCAGGCGGTTTTATTTTTTCTAGCAGCCCTAGTTGTTCAGCAAGCTAGTCTCTTTGCCTTTTCTAGCCTGTGTTTAATCAATGTCATTAGTGATGTCATCAGTGATTTTGCAGGTGGTTTGCGCATGCCTCTCATTAAGGAAAAAGTAGCTGAAGATGATTTGATGGAGGCTTACTCTTTTTCCCAGTTCATTACCTATATTTCAGCTATTGGTGGTCAAGCTTTTGGAGTCTGGCTCTTAGGGCTATCGGTCAACAATTTTTCCCTCGTTGCGGGAATCAATGCCTGTTTCTTCCTAGTATCAGCCGTCATCCTCTTTTTAGGAAAAAGCAAATTGAGCCTGTCAATTTCATCTCCTGATGGTGAATCACTAAAAAATGAGAAGCTTTCTATCAAAGACCAGTTCCTAACGATTTATCGGAATTTACGTCTCGTTTTTCTTAAAGGTGGACAGAAAAACTTTGGTTTTATGCTCTGTGCTGTCTTGCTTATCAATGCCTTGGGTGGCGCTTTAGGAAGCATCTATAACATCTTCTTTTTGAGCCATTCTCTTTTGGACTTTTCTTACACAGAGGCATTATTTATCAGTCAAGTCTGTGCTTTGTTAGCAATCATCATCAGTAGCCTTACGGGCAATGATTATTTTGGGAAGCAGTCCTTGCCTAGATTGATGATGTGGGTGACCGTAGGACTCAGTCTAGTTGGTCTAGCTAATTTATTCAATCAAGTCGTACTTGGTTTACTATTTCTATTTTTAACTCTGTATGTGTCTGGTAAAGTTTCACCAAAGATTAGTGCCATGCTCATGAAAAATCTAGCCCCAGAGGTTCTAGCTCGTACCAGTAATTTTTTAGGTCTCTTGTTTACCTTATCTATACCTGTGGGAACAGCCTGTTTTTCACTTGTAGCTGTATGGAATATACAGTTGACTTGGATGCTATTTGTTGGTCTTTCCTTGCTAGCTATTTTTTTAACAATTCTTAATCTCAAAAATGATATCTAAATCCTAATTTTTTCTCACTGTTTTAATCCCTCTATTTATGGTAAAATAAGACTATTAAGTTTAAAGAGGATTCCTTATGAAATTACAAAAACCAAAAGGAACGCAGGATATTTTACCTGCTGAATCTGCCAAATGGCAGTACGTTGAGGGCTTTGCCCGTGAGATTTTCAAGCGCTACAACTATGCAGAAGTGCGCACGCCTATTTTTGAGCATTACGAGGTTATCAGCCGTTCTGTCGGAGATACAACGGATATCGTAACCAAGGAAATGTATGACTTTTATGACAAGGGTGATCGCCATATTACTCTCCGTCCAGAAGGAACAGCGCCAGTTGTCCGTTCCTACGTGGAAAATAAACTCTTCGCCCCAGAAGTGCAAAAGCCAAGTAAGTTCTACTACATGGGCCCTATGTTCCGCTATGAGCGTCCACAGGCAGGGCGTTTGCGCCAGTTCCACCAGATTGGTGTTGAGTGTTTTGGCTCTAGCAATCCAGCTACCGATGTGGAAACCATCGCTATGGCAGCTCATTTCTTGAAAGAAATCGGCATCCAAGGTGTCAAATTGCACCTCAACACTCTTGGAAATCCTGAGAGCCGTGCAGCCTACCGTCAAGCCTTGATTGACTATTTGACACCGCTTAAGGAGACCTTGTCTAAGGATAGCCAACGTCGTTTGGAGGAAAATCCTCTCCGTGTCTTGGACTCTAAGGAGAAAGAAGATAAGGTGGCAGTGGAGAATGCACCGTCTATCTTGGATTTCCTTGATGAAGAAAGCCAAGCACACTTTGATGCTGTGCGTCAGATGTTGGAAAATCTTGGAGTAGACTATATCATCGATACCAATATGGTGCGTGGTCTGGACTACTACAACCACACTATTTTCGAGTTTATCACTGAGATTGAGGGCAATGGCTTGACAGTCTGTGCGGGTGGTCGTTATGATGGCCTGGTTGCTTACTTTGGAGGCCCTGAAACTGCTGGCTTTGGTTTTGGACTTGGTGTAGAGCGCCTGCTGCTCATTCTTGAAAAGCAAGGTGTGTCTCTCCCTATCGAAAACGCCCTAGATGTCTATATCGCAGTCTTGGGAGAAGGAGCAAATGTCAAAGCTCTAGAACTAGTACAAGCTCTTCGCCAACAAGGCTTCAAAGCAGAGCGTGATTACCTCAACCGTAAGCTCAAAGCTCAGTTCAAGTCAGCCGATGTCTTTGCGGCTAAGACCCTCATCACCCTAGGAGAAAGTGAAGTCGAAAGCGGACAAGTGACAGTGAAGAACAACCAAACCCGAGAAGAAGTGCAAGTATCACTTGAGGCTATCAGCCAAAACTTCTCAGAAATATTTGAAAAACTAGGGTTTTATACTCAATGAAAATCAAAGAGCAAACTAGGAAGCTAGCCGCAGGCTGTACTTGAGTACGGCAAGGTGAAGCTGACGTGGTTTGAATTTGATTTTCGAAGAGTATTAATGATAGATAAACTGGTCAGGAACTTACTCCTGACCTTTTTCTTTTGCAAAATGACAAAAATCATAAACTTTTTGACAAATATGCTTGTCAAAAAGAAAAAGATGTGTTACAATAAATTCAAGTTAAGAAATAAAGAAATAGGAGGGAGCCACATGTGGGTATGGATTTTTTTACCTTTTCTCGTCTTGATTTATAGTAGTCAATCTAAAAAAATCAAGCGGTTAGAGAAGAGGTTAAAGGTAATCGAAAGAAAAGAGAAAGGAAATATAGATATGTCAAGATTATTGCAAGAATTAATTGGGAAAAATCCAACAATCGTTGGACAAGTGTTTGGAACATCTTTATGGGAAGTTGTGGATGTTGATGAGGAATGGGTCAAACTACGTCATATTGATAAAAATGGAAAAGAAAAATTCAAGTTGCAACGTATTGAGGATATCCAAGCCGTTGAATTTGACGGAGAGTAGGTGTGTAACATGCAACTAAAAAACCGTCTAAAAGAGCTTCGGGCTCGCGATGGTCTCAACCAAACCGACCTAGCCAAGCTGGCAGGGGTTTCCAGACAGACCGTTAGCCTACTAGAACGGGACGAATACACCCCGTCCATTGTGATCGCCTTGAGAATATCTCAGATTTTCAATGAAACAGTCGAATCGGTATTTCGCTTGGAGGAGGATGAGTGATGAACAAGTATAAAGTGATTTATTATGTAGTTGCCATAGCTCTATTAGTCAGCGTATTTCTACTGATTGGGATAGACTTAGGTTGGTTTAGTCCCTATCAAAGCGACCAATTTGTTTGGGCCTACTTTGCCCTCATCCCAGTAATTGAATGGATTGAAAAGAAATCCAAAAATTTAGCAAGTGAAAAAGGAGAATGAATATGAAAAAGAATAAGAAAGGTGGCTTGTTATTTTTAATGTCTATTGTCTTGGGAGCTTTCTTGTACATATTTGTAGATATGTTGAAGGCTGGTGCCGAATCCCACGAAATTATTTTAGATGTAAAAATCTTGATACCATGGATATCAGCTATTTGTTTAGTATTAGGTTTCATTAGCATTCTTTTGACGTTCAATTTCTTAAAGAAAAGCAGAAAATTTCACTCCTTGTATCAAGAGGAAATGGATGATGATCTGAATGAAACCTATTATGTGCAGATGTATCGGAATCTCGAGTTTGGAACTATTGCTTTTAATAGTGCAAGCGTAGCGATTTTATTGGCTCTCTTCATTTCAGGAAGTGAAGTAATTGTACTCGATATAAGCCATATAACCTTATCCCTTTCCTTTTTGGGATTAGTGTTAGTTTTAAATGCTCAAAAATATCTTTTTAAGACCATTGCTATTGTTCGTCAGTTTGATTTGGCATTTTTCTCTACACCAAAGGATGTCATGGACTTTATCAATTCTTACGATGAAGGGGAGCGCCAGGCTAATTTGGAACAGAGTTTTCGGATTTTATTCCAATTACATCAGTATGTCTTGCCAACCTTGTACTTTCTGATTGCTCTCTTTTCCTTACTGACAGGAGAGATTCAGCTACTAGCTTTCGTACTTGTCGGAGCCATCCATGTTTATATCAATGTGATGCAGTTACCTATGGTAAAACGCTATTTCAAATAAAGGAGTTTCTATGATTCGTGTTGAAAATGTAAGCAAAAGTTTTGGGAGCAAAAAAGCTCTTCATCAGATTTCTTTTGAGATTAAGGAGGGTGAAATCTTTGGTTTTCTTGGCCCTTCTGGCTCAGGTAAAACAACCATGATCAATGTCTTAACAGGACAGTTGGCTGCAGATCAAGGTAAAACAGTTTTGTTAGGCAAGAATTCTCAAGATTTAACCTCAAATGATTTGGAACAAATTGGTATTGTTAGTGATGGCAGTGGTTTTTATGAAAAGATGAGTCTTTATAAAAATCTTCTCATCTATGCTAAGTTATATGGCCTCAAGGCAGATAGAGTAGTTCAGGTGCTTCAACAGGTTGGATTGGCAGATGCTAAAGATATTATTGCAGAAAAGTTATCTACTGGAATGAAACAACGAATGTTCTTGGCTCGTGCCCTTCTGAATGCTCCTAAGATTCTCTTTCTAGATGAGCCAACCAGTGGCTTAGACCCTACAACATCTAAGATGATTCATACCCTACTTCAAGAATTAAAGCAGGCGGGGACAACTATCTTTCTGACCACGCATGATATGAATGAAGCAACTCTGCTTTGTGATCGCTTATCTCTTTTGAATAAGGGTAACCTAATAGAGTATGGAAGTCCGCAAGATATCATCCAGAAGTACCATGTGGATAAGAAAGTACGTGTGGTTTATAACGACGGACGAGAACAGATAGTTCCATTTGATGAATTACCACATTTAGACACGACAGATTTGATGGTGGTTCACTCTTGTGAGCCAACTTTAGAAGAAATCTTTATCAGATTGACAGGAGAAAAGTTAGATGTTTAGAAAATTAAATGCCCTACTATGGTTAAGATTACAAGTTCTTATCAGCAATTCAACTTTGTTGGCGACTCTATTGTTGCCTTTTGGACTGGCTGTTCTATATAATGAGTTCTTAAACAAGAGTGGAGAATTGAGTACGTATTTCCTTTCTATGAGTTTGACGATGGTCTTGAGCATGGGAAGTGGTTATATGGTATCGATTATGATGGCAGAAGATAAGGAAAAGCGCAATCTTAAATCACTCATCCTAAGTGGTGTGACAGCAACAGAATATACTTTCAGTATGCTCATTCTCCCTCTGTTGATTATGTTGCTTGGAATGATTTTACTACCAATCTATTTTAAAGTGGATGTATCAGGTTACTTATTGGCCTATGTTATCTATTTGGTCTTAGCAGCTATTAGTGTTATTTTTCTCAACCTTCTAATCGGTGCAGTGTCAGATACTCAGTCTAAAGCGCAAGTTTATAGTATGTTTCCTGTGTTTATCGTCTCTTTTTTACCCATGATTGCTCTTCAAAATGATACGGTTCAGAAAGTGTTGGATTACTCTTTTATTGGTCCAATTGTAAATCTTTTAAATAAAAAAGGTGGGGAAATATCTTTTTCTAATATTGGTATGTTACTTGCCTGGGTACTTGTGTTAGGAATAGCGAACCTCTTTGTATTGAAAAATAGCTATAAAGCAAGATAGGAGATTTATATGAAACTACTTAAAAACCTCGGCTGGTTTCTTCTAGCCATTCTATCTTTTCTGGTTATCTATGGGACCGTTCAAAGTGGGGCTGTAGAAGCTTTGAAACTGGGCGCTTCGCCCTATGCTACTACCTTGCTTTATGTGGCCTTGGCTGGAGTATATGTGTACGTCATTTATAAATGGTACCAGAAAGCTCCTGTTCATATTGAGAAGAGTGGCTTTAACCGATTTATTTGGCTCCCTGCCTTGGTTTGGTTCTTATCTCTGGTTGTCCAGTTTTTCTTGCCAAATGATCCTTCAGTAAATCAACAAACAGCGATAGACTTGACCTTGTCTCAACCCCTTTTCTCATTCTTTGCGGTCGTTATTTTTGCTCCTTTGACGGAAGAGCTTATCTTTAGAGGGATGTTGGCACGCTATCTCTTTCCTAAGCAGGACAATAGTAAACAAACTCTGCTTTTCCTTCTGGTAACAAGTGTTCTATTTGCCTTGATTCATTTCCCAGGAACTTTGCAACAGTTTTTGGTTTATGCTAGTCTAGGATTGAGTTTGGGGCTGGCTTATGTAAGTCGAAAAGGTCTTCTTTACAGCATTTCTCTTCACGCTTTGAATAATTTAGTGAGCTTTTTGATGATTCTCATGCTATAATAGAGTCAGGAGGTCACATGAAACGAGTAATTTTATTAGCAGTGATTCAAGCAGTCGTTCTATTTTTCATCATTGGAGCGCTAGCTTATGCCTTTAAGGGCGATTTCTTCTATAACTATCTAGCAGTCGTCTTTGCCCCTATTGCAGGTGTCTTGCGCTTTGGGACAGCTTACACAACGGAAATTGTCTTGCCTCGAAAGGCAGCCGAAATTGCTGAAAAGCGTAAAGCAGGCAACAATTCAAAATAAAAGAGTCCGATGAACTTCATCGGATTTTTGTATGGGCGTCAATTTTTAGAGTCTTCACTTGATTTTTAAAGACTGGCAAACTTTTCTGATGATTTTCATGAAGAGCCTGCGCTTTTATGGTAAAATAGTAACAGAATAAAAGAGGAGAGAAACAATGAAACGTAGTATGTATGCTGGTCGTGTTCGTGAGGAACACATCGGACAAGAAATAACCTTGAAAGGATGGGTTGGCCGTCGTCGTGACCTTGGTGGTTTGATCTTTATCGATCTTCGTGACCGTGAAGGAATTATGCAGTTGGTTATCAACCCTGAAAAAGTATCTGCAGAGGTCATGGCAACAGCTGAAAGCCTTCGTAGCGAATTTGTTATCGAGGTGACTGGACAGGTCGCTGCGCGTGAGCAAGCCAATGATAAGTTGCCAACTGGTGCAGTTGAGTTAAACGTGACAGCTCTGACAGTGCTTAATACAGCTAAAACAACCCCATTTGAGATTAAGGATGGCATTGAGGCTAATGACGATACACGTTTACGTTACCGTTACCTTGACCTTCGTCGTCCAGAGATGCTGGAAAACCTCAAACTTCGTGCTAAAGTGACCCACTCTATTCGCAATTACTTGGATGAGTTGGAGTTTATCGACGTGGAGACACCATTCCTTTCTAAGTCAACTCCTGAAGGGGCGCGTGACTATTTGGTGCCGTCTCGTGTTAATAAAGGGCATTTTTACGCTCTTCCTCAAAGTCCACAAATCACGAAACAGCTCTTGATGAATGCTGGTTTTGACCGTTACTACCAAATCGTTAAATGTTTCCGTGACGAGGACTTGCGTGGTGACCGCCAGCCTGAGTTCACACAGGTTGACTTGGAAACATCTTTCCTTACTGAGCAAGAAATCCAAGATATCACAGAAGGTTTGATTGCGCGCGTGATGAAAGAAACTAAAGGCATCGAAGTGACGCTTCCATTTCCTCGTATGAAATATGATGATGCTATGGCTCTTTACGGTTCTGACAAGCCAGATACCCGTTTTGACATGTTGCTTCAGGACCTGACAGCAGTAGTCAAAGGTGTAGACTTTAAAGTCTTTTCAGAAGCACCTGCTGTAAAAGCAATTGTGGTCAAAGGAGCTGCGGACAACTATTCACGTAAAGACATCGACAAGATGACCGAAGTAGCCAAACAGTATGGTGCCAAAGGTCTTGCTTGGGTCAAGGTGGTTGATGGAGAATTAAACGGACCAGTTGCCAAGTTCTTGACTAGCATCCAAGCAGAATTGACAACAGCGCTTGCTCTTGAAGATAAGGACTTGGTTCTCTTTGTGGCGGATACGCTTGAAGTGGCTAATGCAACGCTTGGTGCCCTTCGTGGACGTATTGCCAAAGAGCTTGGTTTGATTGATAATGATAAATTCAACTTCCTTTGGGTTGTTGACTGGCCAATGTTTGAATGGTCTGAAGAAGAAGGTCGTTACATGAGCGCCCACCATCCATTTACTCTACCACAGGAAGAGACTGCTCACGAATTAGAAGGTGATTTGGCGAAGGTTCGTGCCATTGCTTACGATATTGTCTTGAACGGTTATGAACTTGGTGGTGGTAGCCTTCGTATCAACCAAAAAGACCTTCAAGAACGTATGTTCAAGGCTCTTGGTTTCTCAGCCGAAGAAGCAAATGACCAGTTTGGTTTCCTTCTTGAAGCCATGGACTATGGTTTCCCACCACACGGTGGCTTGGCTATCGGGCTTGACCGATTTGTCATGCTCTTAGCAGGAGAAGAAAATATTCGTGAAGTTATTGCCTTCCCTAAGAACAATAAGGCAAGTGACCCAATGACACAAGCTCCTTCAACAGTAGCTCTCAAACAACTAGAGGAACTCAGCTTACAAGTAGAAGAAGATGAAACAAGCAAAACGAATTAAGCGGTGGCGCTATTATCTGCGCCGCTTTGCTTATCAGATAAAAATTTTACGTGTCTTACAAAGCATCTCTCGGGAAAAATATGATGAGAAGATTTCGGCCTCTCTGGTCTATGGTTTTTTATCAGCAGTAGCGGTCAATTTCTTTTTCCAACCAGGGCATGTGTATTCGAGTGGTGCGACAGGTCTGGCACAGATTATCTCTGCCTTGAGTAATCATTGGTTTGGTTTTCATATCCCGATTTCGCTAACCTTCTACGCCATTAATTTTCCTTTGATGGTCTTGGCTTGGTATCAGATTGGCCATAAGTTCACCGTCTTTACCTTTATCACAGTATCCATGAGTTCCTTCTTTATCCAGTTTGTCCCTGTGGCAACCTTGACGGAGGATCCCATTATCAATGCCCTTTTTGGGGGTGTTGTCATGGGCTTGGGGATTGGTTTTGCTCTTCGAAACAATATCTCCAGTGGGGGAACGGATATCGTCAGCCTGACCATTCGCAAGAAAACAGGGAGGAATGTCGGTAGTATTTCTTTCTTGGTAAATGGGACTATCATGCTGATAGCAGGCTTGACCTTTGGCTGGAAATACGCTCTCTACTCTATGATTACCATCTTTGTCTCTAGCCGTGTCACAGACGCTGTCTTTACCAAGCAAAAACGCATGCAGGCCATGATTGTGACCAATCATCCAGACAAGGTAATTGAAAAAATCCATAAAAAATTGCACCGCGGAGCAACCATGATCCACGATGCAGAAGGAACCTATAATCACGAGAGAAAGGCAGTTTTAATCACTGTCATTACACGTGCAGAGTTTAATGAATTTAAACAGATTATGAAACAGGTGGATCCAGGCGCCTTTGTCTCTGTATCTGAGAATGTTCATATTCTGGGACGGTTCGTTGAAACAGAAAATTAGTAATCAAAAAAACCAGCGCGAGCTGGTTTTTATTTTTCGATAATTTTGTGGGCGATTAACTGACGGTAACAAATTTGTTTATTGCTCTTAGCATCGTTGATAATCTGAAGAATCGTTTCAAATGATGTTCGACCAAGTTCTAGGCTATTGATATCGACATAGGCTGCCAAGTTGAGCTTGGGATTGACTGAGTCGAAGCTGAGAACAGGGACATCCAGCTGGTGTTTTGCGATGTAATCACAGACCCCTGCAGCAAGGAGACTATCAATGGTAATAATAGCGTCAATATTTGAATCGTGTTTGAAGAGAAGTCTACTAAAGCGATAACCATTATCTTCAAGAAATTCAGTAGCAAAGCAAGTCAGATTAGTATCGAGAGGAAGTTGGTGTTGTTTTAGAGCCATCTCGTAACCTGTCAGACGGTCTTGTGTTACGAAGAGTCGCTTAGTACCTCCGATAAAGGCAATTCGCTTGCAGCCTTTTTTGATGAAATACTCTGTCGCATCAAAACCAGCTTGGACATTGTCATTATCGACAAGTGGAATGAAGGGAGATAGAGATTTACCTAAGATAAGGAAAGGAAATTGCTCGTCTGCTACTAACTTAACCAAAGGGTCCTCTTCTTGGGCATAGAGGAAAATCAAACCATCTACACGCTTACCATAGACCATCTGAGAAATAGCTTTAAGGCGCTCTTTTTCATCTTTACCTGTTGCAATCTGAATGGCATAGTGGTTTTCAGATGCGACTTGGGCGATACCACGGAGGACAGATGGGAAGAAAGGATTTTGATAGAAGGCGTCTGAGTCGTCAGGAAGGACCAAGCCGATAACTTGGGTATAACTGCTTACCAAACTACGAGCGTTGAGGTTGGGGTGGTAATTGAGCTCCTTCATAGCCTTGCGAACGCGTTTTTTTGTTTCGTCACTAATGGTTGATTTATTTTGAATAACACGGGTTACGGTTGAAGGCGAAACACCAGCAGCCTTGGCCACGTCTTTAATCGTAACGGGCATAAAAATCTCCTATTTATGGTAATCTGGATCACGGAAATGCGTTTTATAAAAGATAGTGACCAGATACAGAACAAAAAGAATGTTTTGTACAGTAATGAGAGTTGTCATATTTTGGCCAAATAGTCCCAAAATAAGCGTAATCAGGGTTGGTAATCCTAAACAGTTCAAGATAAAATGGTAGCACTCTTTAAAGGTCCTAAATGAAAAGAGGCGTGATTTCTTAGTGATATAAAGGAGAAGACTCGCTCCTAGAGAGACGATAAAGAAATTCAAACCAAAGAGGAAGCTTGCACCGAGAACTAGGAAGAGACTGATATAGACACGATTTTGCTGGTACCAGTCTTTAGAAATGGCTTGGGTCAAGCTGTCTTTACTTTTGAAACTCTCAGTCTCAATCGCTCGGTAAGAGATACGGGTCAGCTCTTTACTTTCCTTGCTGATGACGAGCTCATTCGTATCGAAATGCAGTTGCAAGTCCTTAGGTAATTCCTTGCTTTGACTTGGACCGATCACAATAGAAGGCTCTTGACTAGCTGTTCCAGTATAAGTTAATTTGCCATCAACAATTGCAGCATGTTCGGAGAGATCCTGGACAACCTTATCTGTCAATGGTTCATAGACATTATCGATAAAGGTTTCTAGCGGATAAGTCTCCTGCGAGCTGTTTTGGATGGCAATAGGTACCATAGATAAGCTGATAAGGAAGATACTGGTAAAGAGAAGCTGAAACCAGTTGAGTCCGAAACGTTTGGACAGGGGCTTACGAAATCCCCAAATACTTGAAAAATAGGAAAATGGATATGGAAGCATTTGTATCTTTCTAAAAGGTGTTTTCTATATGAGTATTATTATATAGAGAAATGTGCTTTATTTCAAGTCTAGGAGAAAAATTGCTTGCTACAAGGATAGTTTTATAGTCACAAGCTCCAAAATGAAAAAGGGTGGCGGGGATATATTATCCCTTGTCGCCACCACTTGTAAGTCCTGAAACAAAGTTCTTTTGTAGGAAGAAGAAGAGAATACAGATTGGAAGGGCAATGAGGATAGCACCTGCTGAGAAGTAGGCAATCTTCAAGTTTTTCACATTGCTAACGAAGGTTTGGAGACCTACGGCAACAGTAAAGTATTCTTTCTCACGAAGCAAGAAACTAGAGAGGATATAGTCTCCAAAAGGTCCCATGAAGGCCCAGAGAGCTTGTACGGCAACCATTGGGCGAACAAGTGGAAGAACAATTTGCCAGAAGCGGCGGAAGTGTCCTGCACCGTCTAGTTTTGCAGATTCGTCTAGAGACATTGGCACTGTATCGAAGTAGCCTTTCATGAGCCAAGCATTCATCGGGATACCACCACCAACGTAAAGGAAGATGAGGAACCAGCTGTGGTTAAGGGCGTTCAACATAAGTGCCATAACGAAGAAGGCTGTCAAAGCGGCCATGGTTGGCACCATTTGGATAATCAAGAAGAAGACCAAACTTTGTTTACGAGCCAAGAAGTTGTAACGGCTGTAAGCATAACCAGCAAGTACGATAATACTTGTTTGAACAGCCATAGTAATTAAGGCGATAATCAAAGTGTTGAGGTACCAAGTACCGTACAAGGTTTCAGTGAAGAGGCCTTTAAAGTTATCAAAATTGAGGTCGATATTAGTATCTAGTTTAAAGGCCGCGACGTTACCTGCTTTAAAGGCTGACATGATGGTAATCAAAAGTGGATAGATAATCACGATTGATAGGCCAATTAAGTAGAGGTAAGTAAGGGTTTGAGTCAGTCTACGTTTGAGTTTAATTGAGTTATTCATCTTAGACGTCCTCCATATCAAATGCGTGTAGTTTCTTGAATGCGATCATAGAGATTGAGATGACAATGATAGAGATAATCAAGGTAACAGCTGCCGCCATTGAGTATTGAGGAGATGTACCTGTTGTCAAACGGTAGATCCATGAGATCAAGATATCGGTTGAACCAGCTCCACCTCCGACACTACCAGGTCCTCCACCATTGAAGAGGTACATGATAGAGAAGTTGTTAAAGTTGAAGGTGTATTGGCTGATCAAAGTAGGTGCCGCAACGGCCAAGATCATTGGGAAAGTGATGTTGCGGAATTTTTGCCAAGCATTGGCACCGTCAATATAAGCTGCTTCGTAAAGGTCGTTAGGAATAGATTGCAAGATACCTAAAGTCAAAACGTAGATGTATGGGAATCCAAGCCAACCTTGCATCATAATCAAGGCAATTTTTGTCCAAGTTGGGTCTGTTTTCCAAGGAATAAGAGCACCATCAAGGAAAGGAAGAAATTTAGCCAAGATTGGCAAGACTTGAGTGTTGATGGCTCCGACACTATCGTTAAACATATTTGAAAATGTCAAAATAGTGATGAAGGCTGGGACAGCCCAAGGAAGAAGGAAAATAACACCAAAGATACGTTTTCCTTTGATAAATGGTTGGTTAGCAATGATAGCTGTGAAGATACCAATCACGATCTGTAAAGTTGAGGCAGATAAAGCCCAGATGATAGTCCAAGAAAGAACGGCACCGAAGGCAGAACGGAAGGTACTCAAACTCCAGATGTTCGTAAAGTTTGTCAAACCAACCCAGTCCAACAATTTGTTTGGTGGCAAGTGTTGGAAGTCGTAGTTGGTAAAGGCGATCATCAAGGTTACGATAACTGGGAAGATGATCGCAAAAGTCATGGCAACATAAGATGGAATGATCAAGAGGTAAGGGAAGCCATTTTCATAGATTCCTTTGACCATTTCTTTAAAGGTAAGTGCTACTGGTATGCCATTATTAATGTGTTTGGCAGTTGTATGTGCATCTTTGATATTTGCGAAATAAAAGAGTACATAAACAACTACAAAGATTAAATGGAAGGCACCACGAATCAGCATAAAGAGGGAATTGTCACGACCTGGTTTATCACCAAGAGTGATGAGATTGCTCAATTCAGGGGCTGCAAGTGCTAGGAAGTAAAGGACAAATACGATGGTTACACCAAGGAAGATAAAACCTTTGGCTTTTTGTTTATTGTAAATCTGTCCTAACCCAGGAATGATAGACAGCAGGGCTGCTTTACTAGGTTGTTGCTTTTCCATAATAACTCCTTTCATAGGATACTGGTTTCTAATTAAAACCCAAACTATATATGTTTTCGATTGATAAATTCAAAGGGGGATTTGATTTCCACCCCCCTTGAACAAATTTTTTATTCACCAAATTTTTGTTTGATTGTTTCTTTGATCAATGTTACAGCGTCGTTAGCAGCTGTTTTCGCATCTTTCTTACCACTTACAGCATCAAAGAGCATATTTTTCGCTGGATCCCAAACTGCAGACATTTGAGAGATGTTTGGCATTGGTTGAGCGTTCTTGAACTGTTTGATAACAGCTGTTGTCAACTCATCGTTTTTACCTTCAGCGTATGAACGAGCCTCAGTGTTAGCTGGGATTTCGTTAGTCTTATCGTATAATACTTTTTGTTGTTCAGTTGAAACAAGGAAGTCTACAAATTTTTGAGAAGCTTCAAGGTTCTTAGTGGCTTGAGGGATGACCCAAGCTTTACCGCCACCAAATGCAGCATATTCTTTTCCGTTTGGAAGAGTTGGGATAGTCGCAACACCGTAGTTTACTTTAGCATCTTTGAAGGCTTGGGCTTTCCAAGGTCCGTCGATGATAGCAGCTGTTTTACCTTCTTGGAAATGAGTTTGGATTAAGTTGCCAGCACCTTCCGTATCTTGCATACCTTTAGGCCATTTTTCATACCAAGATTTAGCGTATTCTATACCTTTGATAGCGCCGTCGTTGGCAAGACCGATGTCTTTAGCATCTTTACCGTTTTGACCGAATACGTAAGCGCCGTTACCAGCAAGAAGTCCGTATGCATAGTAGAAGTTTGTCCAGTCAGCTAGGAAAGCAGAAGTTTTTCCATCTTCACCAGCGAAGGCATATTTGCTATCTTTAGCAAGGTTTTCTAAGTCAGCAAAAGTTTTTGGAGCTTCTTTTATCAAGTCTTTGTTATAGTACATAACAAGTGACTCGATAACGGCAGGAGCACCGTAAACTTTACCATTAGCAGCTGTTACAAGAGATTTAGTTGTGTCGTCTGTTTTAGCACCATCGCTCAATTTCACTTCTGAAAGTTGTCCGTCAGAACCAAGGCTACCTACACGGTCGTATGGAGCCATCATAACATCAGGGACATTACCAGATTGGTTGTCAAGAGAAAGTTTATCAAGACCTCCTAGAGCATCACCAGTTTTAAGAGTGACTTTTACTCCAGTTTCTTTTTCATAAGCTTTAGCAACCTCTTCAATATAGCTCTTATATCCCTCGTCTACATATACAGTGAGTTCTTTCGCTTCAGATGAACCAGAATCAGCAGGCTTATCAGCAGTTTTGCTTCCGCAAGCTACCAAAAGCAAGCTAGCAAGTGTAGCAGTTCCAAGCACAGCAGCGCTCTTCATGAATTTAGATGACATAGTGTATTCCTCCTAAAGAATAACAAATTTTATAATGAGGAAACGCAAACGTTTTCCTTTATGGGACTAGTATAGCACAATCGGAAAGCGGTTGCAAGTGTTTTTTGTAAAAATTTTTAAAAAAATTGTAAAAAAAGTAAACGCTTTATCATCATATAATAGTAGAAAATCCCAAAAATCGGTTTTGCTTTAAATTTAAAAAAAGTTGAGAAAACGATTGCCTAATTTACAAATGGAAAGCAGAGAGGACTCTCACTTTATTTTTGCTTAATGAGATAAGTGAAACCCTTATTCCTATTTTGTTTGTTTCCTGAAAGGATATATATACAAGTAAGAAGAAAAAATTTAAAAAAATAATCAAAAAAGTTATTTAAAACCGCTTGCATTTATCAAGGAAATGAGTTATACTAGTAATAGCGCAAACGTTTGCGTTCATAAAAATGTAATATCTAACTATAAACACATGAGGTGCTTATTATGAAAAAACGTCAAAGTGGTGTGTTGATGCACATTTCTTCTCTTCCAGGGGCATACGGAATCGGATCATTTGGTAAAAGTGCTTACGACTTCGTTGATTTCTTGGTTCGCACAAAACAACGTTACTGGCAAATCCTTCCACTAGGAACAACTAGTTACGGAGACTCTCCTTACCAATCTTTCTCAGCCTTCGCAGGGAACACTCATTTTATCGATTTAGATATCTTGGTGAAACAAGGCTTGTTGCAAGCAAGTGACCTTGAAGGAGTTGACTTTGGTAGTGATGCGTCTGAAGTTGATTATGCGAAAATCTACTATGCACGTCGTCCTCTTTTAGAAAAAGCGGTAAAACGTTTCTTGGAAGTAGGAGATGTTAAGGATTTTGAGAAATTCGCTCAAGACAACCAATCATGGCTTGAACTCTTTGCAGAGTATATGGCTATTAAAGAGCATTTTGACAATCTTGCTTGGACTGAATGGCCAGATGCAGATGCTCGTGCTCGTAAAGCTTCAGCACTTGAAAGCTACCGTGAGCAATTGGCAGACAAGTTGGTTTACCACCGTGTGACTCAATACTTCTTCTTCCAACAATGGTTGAAATTGAAAGCTTACGCTAACGACAACCACATCGAAATCGTTGGGGACATGCCAATCTATGTAGCGGAAGATTCAAGCGATATGTGGGCAAATCCACATCTCTTCAAGACAGATGTCAACGGTAAGGCAACTTGCATCGCAGGATGCCCACCAGATGAGTTTTCTGCAACTGGTCAGCTTTGGGGTAACCCAATCTATGACTGGGAAGCAATGGACAAAGACGGCTACAAATGGTGGATTGAACGCTTGCGTGAAAGCTTCAAAATCTACGACATCGTTCGTATCGACCACTTCCGTGGTTTCGAATCTTACTGGGAAATCCCTGCTGGTTCTGATACAGCAGCACCTGGTGAGTGGGTGAAAGGTCCTGGCTACAAGCTTTTTGCAGCCGTTAAGGAAGAGCTTGGTGAGCTAAACATCATCGCAGAAGACCTTGGTTTCATGACAGACGAAGTTATCGAATTGCGTGAACGTACTGGCTTCCCAGGAATGAAGATTCTTCAATTTGCTTTCAACCCAGAAGATGAAAGTATCGATAGCCCACACTTGGCACCTGCTAACTCAGTTATGTACACAGGAACACACGATAACAATACGGTCCTTGGTTGGTACCGTAACGAGATCGATGATGCGACTCGTGAGTACATGGCGCGCTACACTAACCGTAAAGAATACGAAACAGTGCCACATGCTATGCTTCGTACAGTCTTTTCATCAGTTAGCTTCATGGCAATTGCAACTATGCAAGATTTGCTAGAATTAGATGAGGCGGCTCGTATGAACTTCCCATCTACCCTTGGTGGAAACTGGTCTTGGCGTATGACTGAAGATCAATTGACACCAGCTGTCGAGGAAGGCTTGCTTGACTTGACAACAATCTATCGCCGAATCAATGAAAATTTGGTAGATTTAAAGAAATAATACAATATCAGGAGACACCTTAAACATGTTATCACTACAAGAATTTGTACAAAATCGTTACAATAAAACCATTGCAGAATGTAGCAATGAAGAGCTTTACCTGGCTCTTCTTAACTACAGCAAGCTTGCAAGCAGCCAAAAACCAGTTAACACTGGTAAGAAAAAAGTTTACTACATCTCAGCTGAGTTCTTGATTGGTAAACTCTTGTCAAACAACTTGATCAACCTTGGTCTTTACGACGATGTTAAAAAAGAACTTGCTGCTGCAGGTAAAGACTTGATCGAAGTTGAAGAAGTTGAATTAGAACCCTCTCTTGGTAATGGTGGTTTGGGACGTTTGGCTGCCTGCTTTATCGACTCAATTGCTACTCTTGGTTTGAACGGTGACGGTGTTGGTCTTAACTACCACTACGGTCTTTTCCAACAAGTTCTTAAAAACAACCAACAAGAAACAATTCCAAATGCATGGTTGACAGAGCAAAACTGGTTGGTTCGCTCAAGCCGTAGCTACCAAGTGCCATTCGCTCACTTCACATTGACATCAACTCTTTACGATATCGATGTACCTGGTTACAAGACAGAAACTAAGAACCGCTTGCGTTTGTTTGACTTGGATTCAGTTGATTCTTCTATCATCGAAGATGGTATCAACTTTGATAAGACGGACATCGCTCGCAACTTGACTCTTTTCCTTTACCCAGATGATAGTGACCGTCAAGGTGAATTGCTCCGTATCTTCCAACAATACTTCATGGTTTCAAACGGTGCGCAATTGATCATCGACGAAGCAATCGAAAAAGGAAGCAACTTGCATGACCTTGCTGACTACGCAGTTGTACAAATCAACGATACTCACCCATCAATGGTTATCCCTGAATTAATCCGCCTTTTGACTGCACGTGGTATCGAGCTTGACGAAGCAATCTCAATTGTTCGTAGCATGACTGCCTACACTAACCACACAATCCTTGCTGAAGCCCTTGAAAAATGGCCTCTTGAATTCTTGCAAGAAGTGGTTCCTCACTTGGTACCAATCATTGAAGAATTGGACCGTCGCGTGAAAGCAGAAGTGAAAGATCCAGCTGTTCAAATTATCGATGAGAGCGGACGTGTTCACATGGCTCACATGGATATCCACTACGGATACAGTGTTAACGGGGTAGCAGCACTTCACACTGAAATCTTGAAAAATTCTGAGTTGAAAGCTTTCTACGATCTTTACCCAGAAAAATTCAACAACAAAACAAACGGTATCACTTTCCGTCGTTGGCTCATGCATGCTAACCCAAGCTTGTCTCACTACTTGGATGAGATTCTTGGAGAAGGTTGGCACCATGAAGCAGATGAGCTTGAGAAACTCTTGTCATACGAAGACAAAGCAGCTGTCAAAGAAAAATTGGAAAGCATCAAGGCTCACAACAAACGTAAATTGGCTCGTCACTTGAAAGAACACCAAGGTGTGGAAATCAATCCAAACTCTATCTTTGACATCCAAATCAAACGTCTTCACGAGTACAAACGCCAACAAATGAACGCTTTGTACGTGATCCACAAATACCTTGACATCAAAGCTGGTAACATTCCTGCTCGTCCAATCACAATCTTCTTTGGTGGTAAAGCAGCTCCAGCCTACACAATCGCTCAAGACATCATCCACTTGATCCTTTGCATGTCAGAAGTTATTGCTAACGATCCAGCAGTAGCTCCACACTTGCAAGTCGTTATGGTTGAAAACTACAACGTTACTGCAGCAAGCTTCCTTATCCCAGCATGTGATATCTCAGAACAAATCTCACTTGCTTCTAAAGAAGCTTCAGGTACTGGTAACATGAAATTCATGTTGAACGGAGCTTTGACTCTTGGTACTATGGACGGTGCTAACGTGGAAATCGCTGAGTTGGTTGGCGATGAAAACATCTACATCTTCGGTGAAGATTCAGAAACTGTTATCGACCTTTACGCAAAAGCAGCTTACAAATCAAGCGAATTCTACGCTCGTAAAGCTATCAAACCATTGGTTGACTTCATCGTTAGCGATGCAGTTCTTGCAGCTGGAAACAAAGAGCGCTTGGAACGTCTTTACAATGAATTGATCAACAAAGACTGGTTCATGACTCTTCTTGACTTAGAAGATTACATCAAAGTGAAAGAGCAAATGTTGGCTGACTACGAAGACCGTGACGCATGGTTGGATAAAGTCATCGTTAACATTTCTAAAGCAGGATTCTTCTCATCTGACCGTACAATCGCTCAGTACAACGAAGATATCTGGCATTTGAACTAATACTCTTCGAAAATCTCTTCAAACCACGTCAGCGTCGCCTTGCCGTACTCAAGTACAGCCTGCGGCTAGCTTCCTAGTTTGCTCTTTGATTTTCATTGAGTATAAGATACAAATTTATACTAATACATTTTGTAAAAAAGCGAGTTTCGATTGAAATTCGCTTTTTTTTGAATGCTGTGGATTTGGGTCAATCTTGTCTAAAGATAGGGAAATCCTAGATACAGTGAAGACTTTAAATGCTGGTTTTTACTGTCTTTCATCCTTATGTTTCTTCGTAGTTGAACACCTCATATTTATTGTATTCGCTTACACAAGGTGTTATAATATAATTATAAGAAAGAAGGTGTTTTTATGTGGAAAAAATATTTTTCAAAATATAAATGGACGGATTTATTTTGGATTCTATTTGTTATTTTAACATGCCTCTTGGCGGGTAATAGTAATCTTTACCCCCTTACCCATCAAGAAATCTCTTATCATGGGTGCTTATCGGGAATTACACTTGCCTTATTTCACTTACTATTTATTGATAAGTTTGTTATTTCGAATCGAAAATAAATGGAGAAGCTAAAAGCTTTAAATGTTTTAGACTTTTCGGATAGATAGTTTAAAAATTGAAATTTAAAACCGCAGATCTTTTTGAAATGCGGTTTTTGTGTCAATTATAGTACTTTCCCAACCAGAATCTCAGCTTCAATGGTAATCTCTGTCAGTTGGCTCCAGTCAATCTTGCTCTGGTCGATGTGAAAGAGTAGGGGTGTCATGCTGAGTAGGGCTTGGAGCTGATCTGCTGTGATAGTCTTGGTCAGAGAGGCAGTTTTACTGGATAAGATAGTGAAGTTGTTTTGGAAATGATTTTTGATATCTTGGTTGGAATACTCCTTGTTTGTCAGCTGGTCTTGTACCTTCTGACGGATTTCCTTGAGGTGATTTTCAGTTGGAATAACCTTTATCAAGATGCCGTCTTTGGATAAAACGCGACGAAATTCTCCATAGTTGGCAGGTGAGAAGATATCAAGCAGGATATCCATGCTGGCGTCTTTTATAGGAAGACGAGCCAAGTCACCAACGAACCAATTGACTGCCCAGTTTGGTTCACTCTTGGCAGCGATTTGGACGGAATCTTTGGAAATATCAAAGGCATAGAAAGTTTTTTCAGAGTGACTTTCTTGGAGTTTACGAGAGTAGAAACCTTCACCACAACCGATATCCAAAATTGTTGTGGTAGTTTTTGAGCTTGCAAGCAAGTCAGATACAGCATCTAAAATAGCTTGGTAAAAGCCGGCTTCTAGGATTTGTTGGCGATTTTGAAAGTTTTCCTTGTCGTAGTTGGCAGATTGCTTGATTTGAGGGGCTAGATTGACATAGCCGAATTTCGCCAAGTCAAAAGAATGACGGTTGTAGCACTTGAAACTAGTCTCTAGCAGAGTCAGATTTTCTTGACAGATAGGACAGGCAAAGGCAGTCGCAGAAGCAAAACGCTGAAGTTTAGGTTTGAGATTTGTATTCATAGTTTAAGTGTATCAAAAGAGGCAAATGAAAGCAACTTTAGGAATAAGTAGATGGGAGATTCAGTAGAAATAAAACTAATACTCTTCGAAAATCAAATTCAAACCACGTCAACGTCGCCTTGCCGTACTCAAGTACAGCCTGCGGCTAGTTTCCTAGTTTGCTCTTTGATTTTCATTGAGTATAATTCTCCAATTTATGAAATGACATTGCTTTTATATCTAAATTGCTATATAATAATGATAAGGAGGAAATAAGTATGTTAAAAGAAGTATTAACCGTCGCAAAAGTTGCGAAAAAATCATCACTCTTTTTGGGTGGTGTCGCATTTGGTACCCTTGGTTTGAAAATCTTGGCAAGTAAGGAAGCTAAAAAAGGTTATTCTAAAGCTTTGGCTAAGGCTTATAAGTTAAAAGACGAGCTAGATGCATCTGTTTCTGTTGTGAAGCAACATGGAGACGATGTCTTGCAAGATGCCAAATATTTGTACGAGCAAGAGAAAAAAGAAGAGCAATTAGATAGCCTTATAGGGGAATAATATGTCTTTTAAAGTGCTACATAGAGGATACCAACATATCCGACTATCATCTTCTTTTTCACTCACCTTGGATATTCAAGACTATCTTCGTTCCTTGGCGAGAGATGAAAAGGGGATTGAGTCTATCCAGTTTTACATGGATCAACAGCACTTTACTCTACGCATAAAAGAAGGCTTTTCTGTATTAGATAATGCAGAAGCCTTTTTAAAAAGAATTGATAAAGGGAAAGTTTCTGAGTTGATGACTCTTCCCATTCGTAGAGAAGAGAGTGCTTATTCTATTGTTTCAGGTGCAGCGATTAAGCGTATACTTTTTCGTAGTTTTGTACCGTCTCCTATTCGCTATATATGGACTTGTTATCAGGCTTTTGGCTATATTAGAGAAGCCTATCAAACACTAGCGCGTAAGGAACTAACGATGGAGGTCTTGGACTGTTCGGCGATTTTATTGTCCTTGTTTATGAACCAATCCAAGACAGCTAGCAATATCATGTTTATGCTTGATTTGGGGAATCATTTAGATCAGTGGTCCTTGAAAAAAACTGCAACAGATTTAGAACAAAGCCTTCTTGCAAAAGAGAGCGATGTATTTCTAGTACAGGGGGATACGGTTGTTAGTATCAAGAGTTCCGATGTTCAAATAGGAGATGTCTTGGTCCTATCTCAAGGAAATGAAATTCTGTTTGATGGACAAGTAGTTTCAGGTTTAGGTATGGTCAACGAAAGTTCCTTGACGGGAGAGAGTTTTCCAGTTGAAAAAAGAGAGTCTGATTTAGTTTGTGCAAATACAGTATTAGAAACTGGAGAGTTACGCATTCGTGTAACCGATAATCAGATGAACAGCCGGATTTTACAACTGATTGAGTTGATGAAGAAATCTGAAGAAAACAAGAAAACGAAACAACGCTATTTCATCAAGATGGCGGATAAGGTCGTCAAATATAATTTCTTGGGGGCTGGTCTGACTTACCTATTAACAGGTTCTTTTTCTAAGGCTATTTCTTTCCTATTGGTCGATTTCTCCTGCGCTTTGAAAATCTCTACTCCTGTAGCTTATTTAACAGCTATCAAGGAGGGGTTGAATCGTGAAATGGTGATTAAGGATGGAGATATTCTGGAGAAATATCTGGAAGTTGATACTTTCTTGTTTGATAAGACGGGAACAATCACAACTAGTTATCCTATAGTTGAAAAGGTGTTACCTTTTGGGGACTATAGTGAGGAAGATATTCTCAGAATCAGTGCCTGTCTTGAGGAACACATTTATCATCCTATTGCTAATGCCATCGTCAAGCAAGCTGAGATAGAGGGAATTGAACATGAGGAAATGCATGGGAAACTCCAATATATCGCAAGCAAGGGGATTAAATCTCATATAGATGGGCAACCAGTTCTTATTGGAAATTATGTCTTGATGCAGGATGAGCAAATTCATATCAATTCAGAACAAAATGCTTTAATTGAAGAGTACAAGAGTCACTATAATCTCTTATTCTTGGCTTATCAGAATGAATTGATTGGAATGTTCTGTATTCATACTCCGTTGAGAAAAGAAGCAAAAGCAGCCTTGGAGAAACTTAAGGCACAAGGGAAAAAATTGATTCTGGCAACAGGGGACACCTTGGTTAGAACAGAGGAATTAGTCAAAGATTTGCCCTTTGATCAGGTCCATACAGACTTGAAACCTGATGGGAAATTTGAGCTAGTAGAGGAACTGCAGAAAGCAGGTCACACTATTTTGATGGTTGGAGATGGCTTGAATGACTCAGCTGCTCTAACCCTATCAGATATCGGTGTGGTGATGAATGAGAGTGCAGATATTTCTAAGCAGATGAGCGATATCTTATTGTTAGATAATCGTTTGGATTTCTTCCAAGAGTTGGATTGGCTATCATCATCTTTGCAAACACTCATCAAGAAGAATATTCAAGATACCGTTGTCGTAAATAGTAGTTTGATTGGCTTTGGCTTATTTAATTGGCTCAGTCCTTCAAATCTCTCTATCTTACATAATCTAACAACCTTGCGCATAGTCCTGCGTAGCCTGTCTATTAAGGCTAGATAGATGTGGTTATCAACAACAAAAAGGAGTTACCTTTCTCGAGGTTAACTCCTTTTTTATAGGTAAATGTTGAACAGTTTAGTAAGTCAATACAAAATATTTCTTCTTGCCGCGACGGATAACAGTCAGTTCGTTCTCTAACTTATCAGCGTCACTCAAGACATAGTCAAGGTCTTGGATGCGGTCACCGTTGACGTAGATAGCTCCGTTTTGGACGTCTTCACGGGCTTGGCGTTTTGAGTTGACCACACCAGATGCCACGAGGAGTTCCACGATATTGTGGTTTTCGTCTGCTTGTACTTGGTAGTTTGGTACTCCACGAAGTCCTTGTTTGAGCTCTTTGACAGAAAGGTTTTTGATGTTTCCTGCAAAGAGTTGCTCAGTGATGTTGAGGGCTTCTTTGTAAGCTTCTTCGCCGTGAACAAGTGTTACGACTTCACGAGCCAAGACTTTTTGAGCCAAGCGTTCGTGTGGAGCTGCTTCAAATTGTTTACGGATGTCTTCAATCTCATCAAGTGACAAGAAAGTAAAGATTTTCAAGAAGCGAACAGCGTCAGCGTCCATAACGTTCATCCAGAATTGGTACATTTCGTATGGAGAAGTCTTTTCAGGATTGAGCCAGACTGCGTTTCCTTCTGATTTACCAAATTTCTTACCAGTTGCATCGGTAATCAGTGGTACAGTGATAACGTGACCAGTCTTATCAGCTTTACGACGAAGCAATTCGGTACCAGCTGTCATATTTCCCCACTGGTCAGAACCACCGATTTGAAGGGTAACGTTGTAGTCTTGGTTAAGGACGAAGAAATCGTAACCTTGCATGATTTGGTAGGCAAACTCAGTGTAAGAAATCCCTGTTTCAATCCGTTTTTTCACAGACTCCTTGCTCATCATGTAGTTGACAGTGAAGTATTTTCCGATATCACGGAGGAAGTCAATGAAGCTGATGCTGCCAAACCAGTCGTAGTTGTTGACCATGACAGCCTTGTTTTCGCCATTTTCAAAGTCAAGAAAACGAGAAAGTTGTCCTTGGATAGACTTGACCCAGCCATCTACTGTGTCTTTTGTTTGGAGACTACGTTCAGCATCTTTGAAGGACGGATCTCCAATGAGACCTGTAGCACCGCCAACGAGCGCATAAGGTTTGTGACCTGCTAGTTGCAAGCGACGACTTGTCAAGATTGCGACAAGATGGCCTAGGTGAAGGCTGTCAGCAGTTGGATCGTAGCCAGTATAATAAGAAACTTGACCTTCTTCTAGGGCTCTACGCAAAGCTTCTTCATCAGTCGTTTGAAAAATCAAACCACGCTCTTTTAGCTCATCAAAAATGTGCATGTGTCTTTTCTCCTTTTTAAAAATATTGTTTCTAACTATTGTATCACAAACTTGGGCAATAGCCTAGCAGAATAGGGAAGAAAGTGGCTATTTTATTGAAAGTTTCCCTTTTGTGGTATAATAAATAGAGTGAGGAAATCCATGCAAAATCAAGTAAATGAAATAAAACGAAAAATGCTGGAATTTTTCCAGCTAGTAAAATCAAAAATAAATCATAAAAAATCAGAGAAAGTCTCAGAAGAGAAGAAGTTGGATGGGACAGGTGGGAAAGTTCTGGCTATCCTAGGTAGCATTTTAGTTGTTATCAAGGGAATTTTGAATACTCTCTTTATTCTAGGCTTTATCGGTGGGCTTTTTGGTGCTGGTGTAGCTCTTGGTTATGGAGTTGCTTTGTTTGACAAGGCCAAGGTTCCCCAATCGGAGGACTTGGTCAAGCAGGTTAAAAATATTTCTTCCATCTCAGAAATTGTTTACGCAGATGGGAGTGTCATTGCTTCTATCGAGAGTGATTTACTGAGAACTTCTGTCTCATCTGAGGAAATATCGGACAATCTCAAAAAGGCTATCGTTGCAACTGAGGACGAACATTTTCTTGAACATAATGGGGTTGTGCCAAAAGCTGTGATTCGGGCGACTTTGGGAACCTTTGCAGGTTTGGGCTCATCTAGCGGGGGCTCGACCTTGACCCAACAGTTAATCAAACAACAAGTGGTTGGAGATGCTCCGACTTTGGCTCGTAAGGCTACAGAAATTGTTGATGCCCTTGCCTTGGAACGCAGCATGAGTAAGGATGAAATCTTGACTACTTATCTCAATGTTGCTCCCTTTGGTCGAAATCATAAAGGACAGAATATTGCAGGTGCTCAGCAAGCTGCTGAAGGGATTTTCGGTATCGATGCCAACAAGCTGAGTATTCCCCAAGCTGCCTTCCTAGCAGGTTTGCCACAGAGTCCGATTACTTATTCCCCTTATGAAAATACTGGAGAGTTAAAGAGTGATGAAGACTTAGAACTTGGTTTGAAGCGGGCCAAGGATGTTCTCTACAACATGTACCGTACGGGTGCTCTGACTCAGGAAGAATACGACCAGTACAAGGATTATAATCTCAAGCAAGATTTCTTGCCATCAGGATCTATCAATGTTGTTTCGAGGGATTATCTCTACTTTACAGCTATGGCTGAAGCTACAGATCGCATGTATGATTACTTAGTTCAACAGGACAATGTCTCTAGCCAAGAGTTGAAAAACGAGTCGATTCAAAAGGCTTATCATGAGCGAGCTGAGCAGGAACTAAGTAATGGCGGCTATAAAATCACGACAACGATCAATAAAAAAATCCATAACGCCATGCAAAATGCAGTTGCTAACTACGGTCGTTTGGTAGATGATTCGACTGGGCAGCCTGAAGTAGGGAATGTTTTGATGGACAATAAAACGGGGGCTGTTCTAGGCTTTGTTGGTGGTCGTAATTACCAGACTAACCAAAACAATCACGCCTTCGACACCAAGCGTTCGCCAGCCTCTACAACCAAGCCTTTGTTGGCCTACGGTATTGCCATTGACCAAGGTTTGATGGGAAGCGCTAGTATCTTGTCCAATTATCCGACAAAATTCTCTAATGGAAATCCTATCATGTATGTAAATAGTCCAGGTACAGGCATGATGACCCTAGGTGAAGCCTTGAACTATTCGTGGAATATCCCAGCCTATTGGACCTATCGCATGCTTCGTGAGAAGGGTGTTGATGTCAAGGGTTACATGGAGAAAATGGGTTACGAGATTCCGGAGTACGGTATCGAAAGTCTGCCTATGGGCGGTGGTATTGAAGTCACAGTTGCCCAGCATACCAATGGTTATCAAACAATTGCTAATAACGGTGTTTATCATCAGAAACATGTGATTGCTAAGATTGAATCACCTGACGGTAGAGTAATCTATGAATTCCAAGACAAACCAGTTCAAGTGTACTCGAAGGCAACGGCAACAATTATGCAGAGTTTGCTTCGTGAGGTGATTTCATCTCGGATCACTTCAAGTTTCCAAACGGATTTGGCTTCTATCAATTCAAGCTTAGCTCGTGCAGACTGGATTGGTAAGACTGGTACAACTAATGAAGATGAAAATATGTGGCTCATGCTGTCAACACCAAGATTGACTCTAGGTGGTTGGCTAGGGCATGATGACAACCGCCCGATGGCTAAGGGGGCTGGGCATTATCGAAATGCCAAATATATGGCTTACTTGGTCAATGCTATCCAACAGGCTGAGCCTGGTGTTTGGGGCAATGAACGCTTTAATCTTGATTCTAGTGTGACCCAATCTCAGGTCCTCAAATCTACAGGGCAAAAGCCGGGCAAAGTATCCGTTAATGGAAAAACGGTGGATCTTTCAGGGGCTACTGTAACGAGTTATTGGGCTAATAAGGCGGGAGCTCCTACGACAAGCTATCACTTTGCTATTGGAGGAAGTGAAGCAGATTACCAAAATGCTTGGTCAAGTATTATTGGTAGTTTCTCATCTACACCAAGTTCAAGTAGTAGTTCTAGCAGTACATCAAGTTCATCATCTACACAACCAAATAGTAGAAGATAGGAAAGTGGCATTGATTGCCACTTTTTTCTTTTTTCCTTTCGTGTTACAATAAAGGTATGAATCAGTATCAGAAAAAGATTGTTAAAGGAACTATTTATTCGCTCCTATCCGGCTTAATCTGGGGAATCTGTGGAATTTTAGGAGAATATTTCTTTACTCATTATCAAGTGTCCTCTGGCTGGATTACCTCTATGCGTTTGACACTGGCAGGGAGTCTTGTGCTCATTTGGTCTGCAGTGCAATTAAAATCGCAAGTGCTAGATATTTGGCGAGATAAGAAAAATTACCTACCCTTTTTAGCCTATGCTATTTTGGGGATTTTTTCAGTTCAGTATTTTTTCTACCTCTGCGTAGAATATTCTAATGCAGCGACAGCAACTATTTTACAGTTTATTAGCCCTGTCTTTATCCTCTTTTACAATCGCTTGGTTTATCAAAAACGAGCGTCAAAAAGTGCTATTCTTTATGTTTTGGTTGCCATGTTGGGTGTTTGCCTGATGGCGACAAAGGGAGATCTCTCTCAATTATCCATGACACCACTAGCACTTGTGACGGGTTTGCTGAGTGCCATGGGGGTCATGTTTAATGTTATCTTACCTCAACCTTTTGCGAAGCGTTATGGTTTTGTTCCCACGGTTGGGTGGGGGATGATTTTGGCAGGTTTGTTTAGCAATGTCCTTTCCCCTGTTTACAAGCTCTCCTTTACTCCTGATATTTGGAGTATCTTGATTTGTCTCATTATTGCTTTCTTTGGGACAGCTTTTGCTTTTTTTATTTCCATGAAGGCTGTGTCCTTGGTTTCTCCTTTGGTGGTTTCCGTTATTAGTGCCAGTGAACCTCTCTCTTCTGCCCTTTTGAGTGTTTTATTTTTAGGTTTAGTAGTGGATTGGTCCCTTCTTCTAGCTATGGCCTTGATTATTTTACCTATGATTTTCCTATCGGTAGAAGAAGCGAAAGAAAGTAAATAAAAAGTCTTTTCTTAATTCTAAAAGTGTGCTATACTAGAATAGTCAATAAAACACGGGGAGATAGTTGTGAAGAGTGTTTTTAGGTTGTATCGGTAGGGGCTTGCTTTTACCGACAGCACGTTTTATCTCACATCCCTAAAAATCATACCTAAAAACAAACAAAAAGGCTTCAAATTTGAGGCCTTTTTTGGTAGAATAGGTATCATTAAAATGAACTAGGAGGCGCCTATGACTGCTACAAAAATGAACGCTCAAGAAATTATCCAATTTATCGCCAATGCTAAAAAGAAAACCAGTGTGAAAGTAACCTTTGAGGGACAACTCGCAACTGCTGTACCAAGCTCTGTTGTCAAACTAGGGAATGTCCTATTTGGAGACTGGAAAGATGTGGCTCCGCTTCTCGATGGTTTGGTAGAAAACCAAGACTATGTTGTTGAGCAAGACGCTCGTAATTCTGCAGTTCCCTTGCTAGACAAACGTGCTATCAACGCTCGTATCGAGCCAGGTGCTATTATCCGTGACCAAGTTGAAATTGGAGACAATGCTGTTATCATGATGGGGGCTGTTATCAATATCGGTGCTGAAATTGGTGCAGGAACTATGATTGACATGGGTGCCATCCTTGGTGGCCGTGCTATCGTTGGGAAAAACAGTCACGTTGGTGCAGGTGCGGTTCTTGCAGGTGTGATTGAGCCAGCTAGCGCAGAACCAGTCCGTGTTGGAGACAATGTTCTCATCGGTGCCAATGCAGTAGTTATCGAAGGGGTCCAAATCGGTAGTGGTTCAGTTGTTGCAGCAGGAGCTATTGTTACCCAAGATGTCCCAGAAAACGTGGTGGTAGCAGGTGTTCCAGCTCGCATTATCAAAGAGATTGATGCCCAAACCCAACAAAAAACAGCGCTAGAGGATGCGCTTCGTACCTTATAATTGTAAAAGTAATAAAGAGGCGGAACCCTTCTTCCAGCCTCTTTCTGCTATATCGGAGGATAGATAGATGTTAGATTTGATTCAGACTAGACGAGATTTGCACCAGATTCCAGAGATTGGCTTGGAGGAGTTCAAGACTCATGCTTATTTGCTGGATGTGATTGAAAAATTGACTGCGGGCAAGGAGTTTGTTCAAGTTCGTACTTGGCGGACAGGTATTTTGGTTTACTTGCAGGGAAGTCAGCCAGAGCGGACCATTGGTTGGCGAACAGACATTGATGGTCTGCCTATCGTCGAACAAACAGGACTTCCTTTCGCTTCTCAGCACCAAGGTCGTATGCACGCTTGTGGCCATGATTTCCACATGACTATTGCCTTGGGCTGCCTTGAGCGAGCCCTTGAGGAGCAACCAAAGAACAATCTGCTCTTTTTGTTTCAGCCTGCTGAAGAAAATGAAGCTGGTGGCATGCTCATGTATGAGGATGGCGCTTTTGGAGACTGGTTGCCAGACCAGTTTTATGGCCTTCATGTTAGGCCAGATTTGAAGGTTGGTCAGATTGCGACCAATACTCATACACTCTTTGCAGGGACTTGTGAGGTGAAGATTCGTTTCAAAGGCAAAGGTGGCCACGCAGCCTTTCCACATGAAGCCAATGACGCTTTGGTGGCTGCTAGTTACTTTGTGACCCAGGTGCAGTCAGTTGTCAGCCGCAATGTCAACCCAATCGAGGGAGCAGTGGTGACCTTTGGAGTTTTCCAAGCTGGAACAACCAATAATGTCATCACAGACACAGCCTTTTTGCATGGAACTATTCGGGCTTTGACACAGGACATGAGTCTCTTGGTGCAAAAGCGGGTCAAAACAGTTGCAGAAGGGGTTGCAGCTGCCTTCGATATGGAAGTCGAAGTGGAACTCAAACAAGGTGGATACCTGCCTGTTGAGAACAATCCAGCCTTGGCGCGTGAACTAATGAATTTCTTTGAAGAAAAAGAGGGAATCGAGCTGATTGATATCGAACCTGCTATGACAGGTGAGGACTTTGGTTATCTCCTTTCAAAGGTTAATGGTGTTATGTTTTGGCTAGGTATCGATAGTCCCTACGCCCTTCATCACCCTCAGATGAGTCCCAAGGAAGAGGCATTAGCTATTGGGGTGGATGCGGTCTCTAGTTTCCTGAAAAAGAAGGCAGCAGAGTAGAGGGGTTGTCTATGAAATCGGAATTACGGAAGCAAGTCTTACAAGAAATGAAGGCTTTATCTCGAGAGCAAAAACAGTTTATAGACCAAGCTTTAACTGAGCGACTTTTACAACACCCCTTTTACCAAGAAGCCGAGGTCATCGCAACCTATCTTTCTTTTTCTCATGAGTTTCAAACGCAGGAACTGATTGAGCAGGCGCTGAAGGACGGCAAGAAGGTTCTGATACCCAAAACCTATCCCAAGGGGCGCATGGACTTTGTGGTCTATGATCCACAGCAGTTGGTAAAAACTTCCTTTGGATTACTGGAACCACAGGGAGATTTGGAAGTAGTGGATGCTTCTCAGATTGATTTGATTCATGTTCCTGGTCTGGCTTTTACGACGGAAGGATATCGGATTGGATACGGTGGAGGTTATTATGACCGCTATCTGGAACATTTTTCTGGTCATACTTTGAGTACGGTTTATCCTTGTCAAATTCAGGACTTTATCTCTGAAAATCATGATATTCCTGTTCAGGAGGTACTGATTGATGAAGGAAATCTTTGATAGACGTTACCCTGTGACGAGTTTCTTTCTCTTAGTGACGGCCTTGGTATTTCTACTAATGTTGGTGAGCACAGGCGGAAACTTTGACAGGGCAGACACATTATTTCGACTTGGAGCTATGTATGGACCAGCTATTCGCCTCTTTCCTGAGCAGATTTGGCGTCTCTTTTCTGCCATTTTTGTTCATATTGGTTGGGAGCATTTCATTGTTAATATGCTTTCGCTCTATTATCTTGGTAGGCAAGTAGAGGAAATTTTCGGATCCAAGAAGTTTTTCTTTCTCTATCTTTTATCAGGAATGATGGGTAATCTCTTTGTTTTTGTATTTAGTCCAAAATCCTTAGCAGCAGGAGCCTCTACCTCTCTTTATGGGCTATTTGCTGCAATTATTGTTCTTCGCTATGCAACGCGTAATCCTTATATCCAGCAGTTGGGCCAATCCTATCTGACACTTTTTGTGGTTAACATTATTGGAAGTGTTCTGATTCCAGGAATCAGCCTAGCAGGTCATATCGGGGGAGCAGTTGGTGGAGTATTTCTAGCAATTATCTTTCCAGTTCAAGGAGAAAGACGGATGTATAGCGCTAGTCAGAGACTGGTAGCGTTAGTGTTGTTCGTAGGACTCGCAGTGTTACTTTTCTATAAGGGAATGGGGATGTGAAGAAGTTGGAAGACAATTTGTGTAATGAAAAAAGATAAGGCATTTCGAACCTTATCTTTTTTGTTTTATTCCTTCTCAGCCAATTTTTTTCCTAGTTGGATGAGGTAATCTTTCAAGTCATCTTTGACTTGTGGGTGTTTGAGGGCGTAGTCAATAGATGTTTTCACAAAGCCAAACTTATCCCCAACGTCGTAACGAGCTCCTGTAAATTCACGGGCGAAAACACGTTGTGTTTTATTAAGCGTATCAATAGCGTCGGTAAGCTGGATTTCATTTCCAGCACCGGGAGCTTGATTTTCGAGGATCTCAAAAATTTCTGGTGTGAGCAGGTAACGTCCGATGATTGCCAAATCACTTGGAGCATCTTCTGGAGCTGGTTTTTCAACGAAAGTTTCGACACTGTAGAGACCATTAATCCCTTCACCCTGAGGAGCTATAACTCCATATGCTGAAACGTCTTCATGAGGGACAGGCATAACAGCAATTGTTGATGCGTGAGTTGTCTCGTAATCATTCATCAATTGTTTTGTCAAAGGTACAGCATGGTCATCTGTGATATCCATTAGGTCATCACCAAGCATGACAACGAAGGGCTCATTCCCTACAAAAGCTTTGGCTTGTAAGACAGCATCTCCAAGCCCACGAGGATGGCTTTGACGGATAAAGTGAAGGCGAATGCCAGTTGTTTCGTCTACCAATTTTAGCAAGTCATGTTTGCCTTTTTCTTTGAGGTTATATTCAAGCTCAAAGTTTGAGTCAAAGTGGTCTTCAATAGAACGTTTTGATTTACCAGTGACAACCAGAATATCTTCAATGCCTGATTTAAGAGCTTCTTCTACGATAAACTGGATAGTTGGTTTATCTACAATTGGCAACATTTCTTTGGCAAGGGCCTTGGTTGCTGGTAAAAATCGAGTTCCTAGTCCAGCGGCAGGAATGACTGCTTTTCTAACTTTCAGTGCCATAATAATCCTTTCTATAGAGGGTTAAGACCACTCATTTTCTGCTTTAAATTCATTGTTCATGATGTCATAAATGGCATCTTTGATATTGGTTCTGTTGTAGATAACTTGGTAAATGGCTTGTGTAATGGGCATATAGACTCCAAGTTCTTGCGCTAGTTCATAGGCTGCTCGAGTCGTTGAAATACCTTCAATTACCATGCCCATGTTGGCTTCGATATCAGCTAGGGATTCTCCACGACCAAGGGCATCGCCAGCTCTCCAGTTACGAGAGTGGATGGAGGTTCCCGTTACAATCAAATCTCCCACACCAGATAAGCCACTATAGGTCAACGGACTGGCACCGAGTGCCACCCCTAGGCGGGTAATTTCTGCCAGTCCTCGAGCGATGATGGCCGCCTTGGCATTGTCACCAAATCCCAAACCATGTAAAGCTCCGGCACCGACAGCAATAATATTTTTAAGAGCACCAGCAGTTTCAACTCCAATAACATCCGTATTGGTATAAAGTCGGAAGTAGTGATTGCTAAAGAGCTCCTGAACGTATTGAGCTGTTTGTAAATCTTTAGAAGCAGCAGTGATTAGAGTCAGGTCACGCACAATGGTCTCTTCTGCATGGCTAGGCCCTGAAACAACGACGATATCACTGCGGAGCTGTTCAGGAATTTCTTCTTCAAGGATGGATGATAATCGTTTATGGCTATCGGGTTCTAATCCCTTTGATGCGTGCATGATGATAGCCTTATGGTCCAGGGTTTGTGCAGCTTGTTGGGCAACAAGTCGTGTCACTTTTGTTGGGACAACAAACAAAATCGCATCCACATCTTTCAGTGCCTCTGCTAAGTCAGTGTAGGCAATGATTTTGTCATCTAGAACGACATCTTTAAAGTAATGTTTATTAGTATGGTGTGTATTAATTTCATTGATTTGTTCGGGAATATTTCCCCAGATACGTACCTCGTGTCCATTGTCATTTAAGACTTGTGAAAGGGCAGTCCCCCAAGAACCAGGCCCCAAGATGGCGACGGTTTGTTTTTTCATGTTTTCCTCCTTGATAGAGTTATCTCTTTTATTTTACCACATTCTAGGGGATTTTGCACTTGCATTGCTGGGGGAGTGGTAGCTTTGTTGCTTGAAAAATATATCAAAACCGAGCCTAAGTATAAAACTCTTAGTCTCGGTTTTGATATTCCTTAAAGAATAGTTGGGTTTATTTCAATTGATCTGTAATGTCTTTTGATAATAACATTCCCAAATGATAAGTTTTATTGATATATGCAATGACATCATTGATATTTTCAGTCGTATGAATTTTTTCTTTGATGTTAGACCTGAATGTTTCATCCTTTAAAAGTTGTTCTTGGTAGAGTTTTTGCAGTCTCTCCTTCTCGTACTTATTGAGCAGAAAAAGGAAAATCAAGCTAATCACAACGAGGACATAAGCATATTGGCTCATAGGAAATCTCCCTGTATGATAAAGAAGTAGTAGTGAATAAATCGATTTAGTGGATCTAAAATAGCAGAACAAGTCAGCAAAACGTGATAAGATTTTTGATAGACCTCTAAACCAAAATCCGTATAGGATTTGGTCTTAGTTACTTAGATTGCTTTACAATCAAGTAATTAAAAGATTACGACATGAACCTAACCAAATCGATATTATTTGGTTAGATGAATTGGTGAAGCGTTTAGACAATTCGTATTGGTTACGACGTAAAGAAACATAAATCGATAATATTTATGTTTCTTTACTAGTGAAGCACCTAGCCAAATCCCTGATAGGATTTGGCGTTAGTTACTTAGATTGCTTTGCAATCAAGTAACTTTGGTGATTTACATCTTCTCAGGCGCTTCTACTCCAAGCAAGCGAAGGGCTTCTTTTAGAACGACTGCGGTTGCGTAGCTGAGGGCTAAACGGCTGTCGCGCTCAGGATTTTCGTCTAGGATACGTGTATGTGCATAGTACTTGTTAAAGGCTTGAGCCAGGCTAATTGCAAATTTAGCAATGATAGAAGGTTCAAAGTTATCCGCCGCACGGTTGATAATACGTGGGAAGTCTTGGATGAGTTTGATGATTTCCCAGCTTTCAGCATCATTCAAGCTATAGTTGCCAGCTGTTTCTGGTTTGAAATCCGCTTTGCGTAAGATAGATTGGATACGAGCGTAGGCGTATTGAACGTAAGGTCCAGTTTCACCCTCGAAGGATACCATAGCCTCTAGGTCGAAGTCGTATCCATTTGTACGGTCGGTCTTAAGGTCATAGAATTTAATGGCTCCAACCCCAACAGCATGCGCTACCTGGTCTTTGTTTTCTAGTTCAGGATTTTTAGCCTCGATTTGGGCCTTGGCACGGCTAATAGCCTCTGCAACAGTAGGCTCTAGCAAGATGACATTCCCTTTACGAGTAGAGAGTTTTTTCCCTTCTTTTGTAACCAAACCAAAAGGAACATGAGTAATGTCTTCACTCCAGCCGTAGCCCATTTCTTTCAAGACAGCTTTGAGTTGTTTAAAGTGGGCAGATTGTTCTTGACCAACAACGTAGATAGATTTAGCAAATTGGTATTCGTTTTTACGGTAAAGGGCTGCAGCCAAGTCACGTGTAATATAGAGAGTTGCTCCATCAGATTTCTTGATGAGTGCAGGATGTTCAATTCCGTATTTCTCAAGATTCACAACTTGGGCACCTTCTGATTCAACAAGAAGGCCTTTTTCAGAAAGAATATCTACAACTGCATCCATCTTATCGTTGTAGAAGGCTTCTCCGTTGTAGCTGTCAAATTCGACTTGCAATTCATTGTAAAGGCGGTTAAATTCCACCAAACTTTCATCACGGAACCATTGCCAAAGTGCAAGAGCTTCCTCGTCTCCATTTTCAAGTTTACGGAACCATTCGCGTGCTTCTTCATCCAAGCTAGGGTCATTTTCAGCCTCAGCGTTGATGCGGACATAGAGTTTAAGAAGTTCATCGATTGGATGAGCTTTTACAGCTTCTTCGTCGCCCCATTTTTTGTAGGCAACAATCAACATCCCAAACTGTTTACCCCAGTCTCCCAAATGGTTGACCTTGACCGTTTGATAACCGATTTTTTGGAAAATATGTGACAAGCTATCTCCGATAACAGTTGAGCGTAGGTGACCAATAGAAAATGGTTTAGCGATATTGGGACTAGACATGTCGATAACAACATTTTCTTGTTTGCCAATAGTTTGGTCAGCATAGTGTTCTTTTTCAGTGATAACAGCTTGCAATACTTGAGCAGAAATGGCAGATTTATCAAGGAAAAAATTGACGTAAGGTCCTGTTGCAACAACCTTTTCAAAGGCTTGGCTGTTAATTTTTTCAGCCAGTTCAGCAGCAATCATTTGAGGTGCTTTACGTTCGACTTTTGCAAGAGAAAAAGCAGGGAAAGCAATGTCTCCCATTTCTGAGTTTTTAGGGGTTTCCAGTAAATTTAAAATAGCCTCTTGGTCCAGGCTATCAATGATGCTAGCCAATTCGCTAGCAATCAATTCTTTTGTATTCATTAAGAGCTCCTTTTTGGACTTTTCTACTATTTTATCACAATTTTAAAGAAAGAAGAAAAAATTTTTGAAATCTCCTATTTTTTTGGTATAATATAGTTATAAAATTAGTTATAAATATGCATATAAGAGGATTTTATGAGAAAAAGAGATCGTCATCAGTTAATAAAAAAAATGATTACTGAGGAGAAATTAAGTACACAAAAAGAAATTCAAGATCGGTTGGAGGCGCACAATGTCTTTGTGACGCAGACAACTCTATCTCGAGATTTGCGCGAAATCGGCTTGACCAAGGTCAAGAAAAATGATATGGTGTATTATGTACTAGCAAATGAGACAGAAAAGATTGATTTGGTTGAATTTTTGTCTCATCATTTAGAAGGTGTTGCAAGAGCAGAGTTTACCTTGGTACTTCATACCAAATTGGGAGAAGCCTCTGTTTTGGCAAATATTGTAGATGCAAACAAGGATGAATGGATTTTAGGAACAGTTGCTGGTGCCAATACCTTATTGGTTATTTGTCGAGACCAGCACGTTGCCAAACTCATGGAAGATCGTTTGCTAGATTTGATGAAAGATAAGTAAGGTCTTGAGAGTCGCTCTCAAGACTTATTTTTGACAAGGAGAGACGGAAAATGGCGACAGAGAAGCTATCACCCGGCATGCAACAGTATGTGGATATTAAAAAGCAATATCCAGATGCGTTTTTGCTCTTTCGGATGGGTGATTTTTATGAATTATTTTATGAGGATGCGGTCAATGCTGCGCAGATTCTGGAAATTTCCTTAACGAGTCGCAACAAGAATGCCGACAATCCGATTCCTATGGCGGGTGTCCCCTATCATTCTGCCCAGCAGTATATAGATGTCTTGATTGAGCAGGGCTATAAGGTAGCTATCGCAGAGCAGATGGAAGATCCTAAACAAGCAGTTGGGGTTGTGAAACGAGAGGTTGTTCAGGTCATTACGCCAGGGACAGTGGTCGATAGCAGTAAGCCAGACAGTCAGAACAACTTCTTGGTTGCTATAGATCGAGATGGCAATCAATTTGGCTTAGCTTATATGGACCTGGTGACGGGTGACTTTTATGTGACAGGTCTTTTGGATTTCACGCTGGTTTGTGGGGAAATCCGTAATCTCAAGGCGCGAGAAGTGGTGCTGGGTTATGACTTGTCTGAGGAAGAAGAACAAATCCTCAGTCGTCAGATGAATCTGGTGCTTTCATATGAAAAAGAAGGCTTTGAAGACCTTCATTTACTGGATTCACGATTGGCATCTGTGGAGCAAGCGGCATCTAGTAAATTGCTCCAGTATGTTCATCGAACTCAGATGAGGGAATTGAACCACCTCAAGCCTGTTATACGCTATGAAATCAAGGATTTCTTGCAGATGGATTATGCGACCAAGGCTAGTCTGGATTTGGTTGAGAATGCTCGTTCAGGAAAGAAGCAAGGTAGTCTTTTCTGGCTTTTGGATGAAACCAAGACGGCTATGGGAATGCGTCTCTTGCGGTCTTGGATCCATCGTCCCTTGATTGATAAGGAACGAATCGTCCAACGTCAAGAAGTGGTGCAGGTCTTCCTCGACCATTTCTTTGAGCGTAGTGATTTGACAGACAGTCTCAAGGGTGTCTATGATATCGAACGCTTGGCTAGTCGTGTTTCTTTTGGTAAAACCAATCCCAAGGATCTCTTGCAGTTGGCGACCACCTTATCCAGTGTGCCACGGATTCGTGCGATTTTAGAAGGGATGGAGCAACCTGCTCTAGCTTATCTCATCGCACAATTGGATGGAATCCCTGAGTTGGAGAGTTTGATTAGCGCAGCGATTGCTCCTGAAGCTCCTCATGTGATTACAGATGGAGGAATCATTCGGACTGGATTTGATGAGACTTTAGACAAGTACCGTCGCGTTCTCAGAGAAGGGACTAGCTGGATTGCTGAGATTGAGGCTAAGGAGCGAGAAAATTCTGGTATCAGCACGCTCAAGATTGACTACAATAAGAAGGATGGCTACTATTTCCATGTGACCAATTCTCAACTGGGAAATGTGCCTGCTCACTTTTTCCGCAAGGCGACGCTGAAAAACTCAGAACGTTTTGGAACCGAAGAATTAGCCCGTATCGAAGGAGATATGCTGGAGGCGCGTGAAAAGTCAGCAAACCTAGAGTATGAAATTTTTATGCGCATCCGTGAGGAAGTCAGTAAGTATATCCAGCGTTTGCAGGCTCTAGCTCAAGGAATTGCGACAGTTGATGTCTTACAGAGTCTGGCGGTTGTGGCTGAAACCCAGCATTTGATTCGGCCAGAGTTCGGAGAGGATTCGCGAATTGATATCCAGAAAGGGCGCCATGCTGTCGTTGAAAAGGTTATGGGGGCTCAGACCTATATTCCAAATACGATTCAGATGGCAGAAGATAATACCAGTATTCAACTGATTACAGGGCCCAACATGAGCGGAAAGTCAACCTATATGCGTCAGTTAGCCATGACGTCGGTTATGGCCCAGATGGGGTCTTATGTGCCAGCAGAAAGCGCCCATTTACCGATTTTTGATGCGATTTTTACCCGTATCGGAGCAGCAGATGACTTGGTTTCAGGTCAATCAACCTTCATGGTAGAGATGATGGAGGCTAACAATGCCATTTCGCATGCGACCAAGGACTCTCTCATTCTCTTTGATGAATTGGGACGGGGAACTGCAACTTATGACGGGATGGCTCTTGCTCAGTCTATCATCGAATACATTCACGAGCATATCGGAGCCAAGACCCTCTTTGCGACCCACTACCATGAGTTGACTGGTCTGGAGTCCAGCTTGAAACATTTAGTCAATGTTCACGTGGCAACCTTGGAGCAGGATGGGCAGGTCACCTTCCTTCATAAAATTGAACCAGGACCAGCTGATAAATCCTACGGTATCCATGTTGCCAAGATTGCTGGCTTGCCAGCAGACCTTTTAGCAAGGGCGGACAAGATTTTGACTCAGTTAGAGAATCAAGGGACAGAAAGTCCTGCTCCCGTGAGGCAAACAAGTACTGTCACAGAACAAATTTCTCTCTTTGATACGGCAGAAGAGCATCCTATCCTAGCAGAATTAGCTAAACTAGATATTTACAATATGACACCTATGCAGGCTATGAATGTCTTGGTCGAGTTAAAACAAAAATTATAAAGAATGAATTACTTGTCATTCTAGCTGTATCAAGGATACTTCTTTGACAAGTCCCCACTTTTTTGCTAGAATAGCATCACACAAACAGAATGAAAAGGAGCTGACACATTGTCGCTCCCTTTTGTCTATTTTTTAAGGAGAAAGTATGCTAATTCAGAAAATAAAAACCTACAAGTGGCAGGCCTTGGCTTCGCTTCTGATGACAGGCTTGATGGTTGCTAGTTCACTTTTGCAACCGCGTTATCTGCAGGAAGTCTTAGACGCCCTCCTTGCTGGGAAATATGAAGCCATTTATAGTATCGGGGCTTGGTTGATTAGTGTGGCTTTGGTCGGTCTGGTTGCTGGTGGGCTCAACGTTGTCCTCGCAGCCTATATTGCCCAAGGAGTTTCATCTGACCTTCGAGAGGATGCCTTCCGTAAAATCCAAACCTTTTCTTATGCCAATATTGAACAATTTAATGCGGGAAATCTAGTCGTTCGCATGACAAATGATATCAACCAGATTCAGAACGTCGTCATGATGACCTTCCAAATTCTTTTTAGACTTCCACTCTTGTTCATCGGTTCGTTTATCCTTGCGGTTCAAACTTTACCGTCTCTGTGGTGGGTGATTGTTCTCATGGTGATCTTGATTTTTGGTTTGACTGCTGTCATGATGGGAATGATGGGGCCTCGTTTTGCCAAGTTTCAAACCCTTCTTGAGCGCATCAATGCCATTGCCAAGGAAAATCTGCGTGGCGTTCGCGTGGTCAAGTCTTTTGTCCAAGAAAAAGAGCAGTTTGCTAAGTTTACGGAGGTTTCAGACGAGCTTCTCGGTCAAAATCTTTACATCGGTTATGCCTTTTCAGTAGTGGAACCTTTCATGATGTTGGTCGGTTATGGGGCGGTATTCCTCTCTATTTGGCTAGTTGCAGGGATGGTTCAGTCGGAACCGTCAGTTGTTGGCTCCATTGCTTCCTTTGTCAATTACCTTAGCCAGATTATCTTTACCATTGTCATGGTTGGATTTTTAGGAAATTCTGTCAGCCGTGCCATGATTTCCATGCGTCGTATTCGAGAAATTCTTGACGCAGAGCCAGCCATGACCTTCAAGGATGTCCCAGATGAAGAGTTGGATGGAAGTCTTAGCTTTGAAAATGTAACCTTTACCTATCCAATGGATAAGGAACCGATGCTGAAAGATGTGAGCTTTACCATCGAGCCTGGTCAAATGATTGGTGTAGTTGGAGCGACTGGTGCAGGGAAGTCAACCTTGGCTCAATTGATTCCACGTCTCTTTGATCCGCAGGAAGGGGCTATCAAAATAGGAGGCAAGGATATTCGAGAAGTGAGTGAAGGAACCCTGCGTAAAACAGTTTCTATCGTTCTCCAACGTGCCATTCTCTTTAGTGGAACGATTGCAGATAACTTGAGACAGGGTAAGGGAGATGCCACTCTATTTGAAATGGAGCGCGCAGCCAATATTGCCCAAGCCAGTGAATTCATTCATCGTATGGAGAAAACCTTTGAAAGTCCAGTTGAGGAACGGGGAACCAATTTCTCAGGTGGGCAAAAACAAAGGATGTCGATTGCGCGTGGGATTGTCAGCAATCCACGTATTCTGATTTTTGACGATTCGACCTCAGCCTTGGATGCTAAGTCAGAGCGCCTTGTTCAAGAAGCCTTGAATAAGGACTTGAAGGGAACGACAACTATTATCATCGCGCAAAAGATTAGCTCGGTTGTCCATGCAGACAAGATCTTGGTTCTAGATCAAGGGCGATTGATTGGTCAAGGTACGCATGCAGACTTGGTTGCCAACAATACCGTTTACCGTGAAATCTATGAAACACAGAAAGGGAAGGAGGAGTAAAATGAAGACAGTTCATTTTTTTTGGAATTATTTTAAAGTCTATAAGCTATCATTTGTAGTTGTTATCCTGATGATTGTTCTGGCGACTCTTGCCCAAGCTCTCTTTCCGGTATTTTCTGGACAAGCGGTAACAGAGTTAGCTAATTTAGTTCAAGCTTATCAAAATGGCAATCCAGAACTTGTTTGGCAAAGCCTATCAGGAATCATGGTCAATCTTGGTCTGCTAGTTTTGGTTCTATTTATCTCCAGTGTGATATACATGTGTCTCATGACGCGCGTGATTGCAGAATCGACCAACGAGATGCGCAAAGGCCTCTTTGGCAAGCTTGCTCGGTTGACTGTTTCTTTCTTTGACCGCCGACAAGATGGCGATATCCTGTCTCGTTTTACCAGTGATTTGGATAATATCCTCCAAGCTTTTAACGAAAGCTTGATTCAGGTCATGAGCAACATCGTTCTATACATTGGTCTGATTCTTGTCATGTTTTCGAGAAATGTGACGCTGGCCCTCATCACTATTGCCAGTACACCAGTGGCCTTTCTCATGCTGATTTTTATCGTGAAAATGGCACGGAAATATACCAACCTCCAGCAGAAAGAGGTAGGGAAGCTCAATGCCTATATGGATGAAAGTATCTCAGGTCAAAAAGCCGTGATTGTGCAAGGTATTCAAGAGGATATGATGGCAGGATTTCTTGAACAAAATGAGCGCGTGCGCAAGGCAACCTTTAAAGGAAGAATGTTCTCAGGAATTCTTTTCCCTGTCATGAATGGGATGAGTCTGGTCAACACAGCCATCGTTATCTTTGCTGGTTCAGCTGTACTTTTGAATGATAAGTCTATTGAAACAAGTACCGCCCTAGGTTTGATTGTTATGTTTGCCCAATTTTCACAGCAGTACTACCAGCCTATTATCCAAGTTGCAGCTAGTTGGGGAAGCCTTCAGTTAGCCTTTACAGGTGCTGAACGGATTCAGGAAATGTTTGACGCAGAGGAAGAAATTCGACCTGAGAAGGCGCCAATCTTCACTAAGTTACAAGAAGGTGTTGAAATCAGTCATATTGATTTTTCATACTTACCTGATAAACCTATTTTGAAAGATGTCAGTATTTCTGCACCTAAAGGTCAGATGACAGCGGTTGTTGGTCCGACAGGGTCAGGGAAAACGACTATTATGAACCTCATCAATCGCTTTTATGATGTTGATGCTGGTGGTATTTATTTTGATGGAAAAGACATTCGTGACTATGACTTGGATAGTCTCAGAAGCAAGGTGGGAATTGTCTTGCAAGATTCGGTCTTATTTAGCGGAACGATTCGAGACAATATCCGTTTCGGTGTGCCAGATGCTAGTCAAGAAATGGTTGAGGCAGCAGCCAAGGCAACCCACATTCACGACTATATCGAAAGCTTACCTGATAAGTACGATACTCTTATCGATGATGATCAAAGCATCTTCTCGACAGGACAAAAGCAATTGATTTCTATCGCTCGAACCCTGATGACAGATCCAGAAGTTCTCATTCTAGATGAAGCAACTTCAAACGTAGATACGGTGACAGAAAGCAAGATTCAGCATGCCATGGAGGCGGTTGTAGCAGGCAGAACTAGTTTCGTCATTGCCCACCGTTTGAAGACCATCCTCAATGCAGACCAGATTATTGTCCTTAAAGATGGAGAAGTCATTGAACGCGGTAACCACTATGAACTTTTGAAACTAGGTGGCTTCTATTCAGAACTCTATCACAATCAATTTGTTTTTGAATAAGAAAAAAGTTGTCCCCTTGGGCAGCTTTTTCTTGTTCATAAAAAATATTTATCACGGACTTAAAAAAAAACATATTAGACGAAAGGCATTTTGAGTGATATGATAGGACTATCGTTATACTCAATGAAAATCAAAGAGCAAACTAGGAAGCTAGCCGCAAGCTGTACTTGAGTACGGTAAGGCGACGCTGACGTGGTTTGAATTTGATTTTCGAAGAGTATTAACATTCGAAAGGAGAGACATCATGACTAGAACGGTTGTAGGAGTTGCTGCAAATCTATGTCCCGTAGACGCGGAAGGAAAAAACATTCATTCATCTGTATCTTGTAGATTCGCAGAGAGCATTCGTCAAGTCGGCGGTCTCCCTTTAGTCATTCCTGTTGGTGATGAGTCAGTCGTGCGCGATTATGTAGAAATGATTGACAAGCTTATCTTGACAGGTGGCCAAAATGTCCATCCTCAGTTTTATGGAGAGAAAAAGACCATCGAGAGCGATGATTACAATCTGGTCCGTGATGAATTTGAATTGGCACTCTTGAAGGAAGCTCTTCGTCAGAATAAACCAATTATGGCAATCTGTCGCGGTGTTCAACTTGTCAATGTTGCCTTTGGCGGCACCCTCAATCAAGAAATCGAAGGTCACTGGCAAGGCCTGCCTTTCGGAACATCTCATTCTATTGAGACAGTAGAAGGAAGCGTGGTGGCTAAGCTATTTGGAAAAGAAAGTCAAGTCAACTCCGTCCATCGTCAAAGCATTAAAGATTTGGCACCTAATTTCCGTGTAACTGCTATTGATCCAAGAGACCAGACCATCGAAGCGATTGAGTCTATCGATGAGCACCGCATTATCGGTTTGCAGTGGCATCCAGAGTTTCTGGTTAATGAAGAAGATGGCAATTTAGAACTATTTGAGTATTTATTGAATGAATTGTAACGACTGGGACATCTGGTCGTTCTTTATTTTATTTTTTCAAAATTTTTGGAATGTGGCATTTTTACGCAAACGTTTGAATTCTGATAAAAATTGGAGAAATTCGACAAAAAAACTTGAAAAAAACGAAGGTAAGCGTTATGATAGAAAAGAAGAAATATTGGAGGAATAACATGTCACATATTAAATTTGATTATTCAAAAGTTTTAGACAAATTTGTTGCACCACATGAAGTGGAATACATGCAAGCACAAGTAACAGCAGCAGATGAATTGATCCGTAAAGGAACTGGTGCTGGTAGCGACTTCTTGGGATGGTTGGACCTTCCTGAAAACTACGACCGCGAAGAATTTGACCGCATCTTGAAAGCTGCTGAGCAAATCAAGTCAGACAGCGATGTTTTGGTTGTAATCGGTATCGGTGGATCTTACCTTGGTGCCAAAGCAGCAATCGATTTCTTGAATCACCACTTTGCAAACTTGCAAACAAAAGAAGAACGTAAAGCTCCACAGATCCTTTACGCAGGAAACTCAATCTCATCTACTTACCTTGCTGACTTGGTAGAGTATGTTGCAGACAAAGACTTCTCAGTAAACGTGATTTCTAAATCAGGTACAACAACTGAACCAGCGATCGCTTTCCGTGTTTTCAAAGAACTCTTGGTTAAGAAATACGGTCAAGAAGAAGCAAACAAACGTATCTATGCAACAACTGACCGCCAAAAAGGTGCTGTTAAGGTTGAAGCAGACGCTAACGGTTGGGAAACATTTGTTGTTCCAGATGATATCGGTGGACGCTTCTCAGTATTGACAGCCGTTGGTTTGCTTCCAATCGCAGCATCAGGAGCTGACATCAAAGCCCTTATGGAAGGTGCGAATGCAGCTCGCAAAGACTACACTTCAGATAAAATCTCTGAAAACGAAGCTTACCAATACGCAGCAGTTCGTAACATCCTTTACCGTAAAGGTTATGCAACTGAGATCTTGGTAAATTACGAGCCATCACTTCAATACTTCTCAGAGTGGTGGAAACAATTGGCTGGTGAATCAGAAGGAAAAGACCAAAAAGGTATCTACCCAACTTCAGCCAACTTCTCAACTGACTTGCACTCACTTGGTCAATTTATCCAAGAAGGAACTCGTATCATGTTTGAAACAGTTGTCCGTGTTGACAAACCTCGTAAAAACGTGATTATCCCTAGCTTGGAAGAAGACCTTGATGGACTTGGTTACCTTCAAGGAAAAGACGTTGACTTTGTAAACAAAAAAGCAACTGATGGTGTTCTTCTTGCCCACACAGATGGTGATGTACCAAACATGTACGTGACTCTTCCAGAGCAAGACGCTTTCACTCTTGGTTATACAATCTACTTCTTCGAATTGGCTATCGCTCTTTCAGGTTACTTGAATGCTATCAACCCATTTGACCAACCAGGTGTTGAAGCTTACAAACGTAACATGTTTGCCCTTCTTGGAAAACCAGGATTTGAAGAATTGAGCAAAGAACTTAACGCACGTCTATAATAGAAGAAAAGAGTGGCTTGTCCACTCTTTTTACTCTCTTTATCCATAGAAATTGGCCTCAGCCAAGACTTGTGATATAATATAGAGAGCAAAAAGGCAGACGCCTAGAGACTTTATAGGAGAAACTATGTCAAAAGATATTCGCGTACGTTACGCACCAAGTCCAACAGGACTACTACACATCGGAAATGCCCGTACAGCATTGTTCAACTACCTTTATGCACGTCATCACGGTGGAACTTTTATTATCCGTATCGAAGATACTGACCGTAAACGCCATGTCGAAGATGGTGAACGTTCACAACTTGAAAACCTTCGTTGGTTAGGTATGGATTGGGATGAAAGCCCAGAAACACATGAAAATTACCGCCAGTCTGAGCGTTTGGACTTGTATCAAAAATTCATCGATCAATTGCTAGTTGAAGGAAAAGCCTACAAATCTTACGTTACAGAAGAAGAGTTGGCAACTGAACGCGAACGCCAAGAAGCAGCTGGTGAAACACCTCGCTACATTAACGAATACCTTGGTATGAGTGAAGAAGAAAAAGCAGCTTACATCGCAGAACGTGAAGCAGCTGGTATCATTCCAACAGTTCGTTTGGCGGTCAATGAGTCAGGTATCTACAAGTGGCATGATATGGTTAAAGGTGATATCGAATTTGAAGGTGGCAATATTGGTGGTGACTGGGTTATCCAAAAGAAAGACGGTTACCCAACTTACAACTTTGCCGTTGTCATCGATGACCATGATATGCAAATTTCTCACGTAATCCGTGGAGATGACCACATTGCTAATACACCAAAACAGCTTATGGTCTATGAAGCACTTGGTTGGGAAGCTCCAGAGTTCGGTCATATGACCTTGATTATCAACTCTGAAACTGGGAAAAAATTGTCTAAACGTGACACCAACACCCTTCAGTTTATCGAAGACTACCGTAAAAAAGGTTATTTACCAGAAGCAGTCTTTAACTTTATTGCTCTTCTTGGTTGGAACCCAGGTGGCGAAGATGAAATCTTCTCTCGTGAAGAACTCATTAAACTTTTCGATGAAAACCGCCTGAGCAAGTCTCCAGCAGCCTTTGACCAGAAAAAACTCGACTGGATGAGCAATGATTATATCAAGAATGCAGACCTAGAAACTATCTTTGAAATGGCAAAACCATTCTTAGAGGAAGCAGGCCGTTTAACTGACAAGGCTGAAAAATTAGTTGAGCTCTATAAACCACAAATGAAATCAGTAGATGAGATTATCCCATTGACAGATCTCTTCTTCTCAAATTTTCCAGAATTGACAGAAGCAGAGCGCGAAGTCATGGCGGGAGAAACAGTCCCAACAGTTCTTGAAGCCTTCAAAGCAAAACTTGAAGCGATGACAGATGATGAATTTGTAACAGAGAATATCTTCCCACAAATCAAAGCTGTTCAAAAAGAAACAGGTATCAAAGGGAAAAATCTCTTCATGCCAATTCGCATCGCAGTTTCAGGTGAAATGCATGGACCAGAATTGCCAGATACTATCTTCTTGTTAGGCCGTGAAAAATCAATCCAGCATATCGAAAACATGCTAAAAGAAATCTCTAAATAAGAAGGATGCAACAATGGATATCTGGGAAAAGATGTACGAAGAAGCACAGAAATTGTATAATCCACATGAAGTATCTGATTTTGTTTATGCGAATCATGTCGTTGCCGCAGTAGAAGCAGAAGATGGACAAATATTTACAGGATTCTGTATGGAGGGAACCTGTGGTGTTTTCCATCTCTGCGCAGAGCGGGCAGCACTCTTCAATATGTACCAATTTTCGGGACAAACTAAGGTTAAAAAAGTCTTAGCCTTTCGAGAGCAACCACCTTATGGTGGAAGTTCGGGTATGCCTTGTGGCGCTTGCAGAGAGTTCCTCTTAGAGTTGAACGCTGAAAATAAGGACGCAGAAGTCATGATGGACTACAATAGAAGAAAGACGGTTAAAGTTGCAGAACTAATGCCCTATTGGTGGGGAGAAGAACGTGCTTCTAAGTTTAATAATCAATAGAAGAGTCAGTATAATTCTGGCTCTTTTTACTTAATTTGAAAAAAACAGAAAAAGTAGTTGACAAGTCTGAAAAAGTCTGTATAATAGTAAGAGTTGAAAACAACTCTGGTCCGTTGGTCAAGGGGTTAAGACACCGCCTTTTCACGGCGGTAACACGGGTTCGAATCCCGTACGGACTATGGTATGTTGCGGTTGAGGCACTTGATGAAAAAAAGTTAAAAAAGTTTCAAAAAAGTGTTGACAAGCGAAAGCGACTGTGATATACTAATATAGTTGTCACTTGAGAGAAGCAAGTGACAAAGACCTTTGAAAACTGAACAAGACGAACCAATGTGCAGGGCACTACAACAATTGTTGTAGTACTGAACAATGAAAAAACAATAAATCTGTCAGTGACAGAAATGAGTGAGAACTCAAACTTTTAATGAGAGTTTGATCCTGGCTCAGGACGAACGCTGGCGGCGTGCCTAATACATGCAAGTAGAACGCTGAAGGAGGAGCTTGCTTCTCCGGATGAGTTGCGAACGGGTGAGTAACGCGTAGGTAACCTGCCTGGTAGCGGGGGATAACTATTGGAAACGATAGCTAATACCGCATAAGAGTAGATGTTGCATGACATTTGCTTAAAAGGTGCAATTGCATCACTACCAGATGGACCTGCGTTGTATTAGCTAGTTGGTGGGGTAACGGCTCACCAAGGCGACGATACATAGCCGACCTGAGAGGGTGATCGGCCACACTGGGACTGAGACACGGCCCAGACTCCTACGGGAGGCAGCAGTAGGGAATCTTCGGCAATGGACGGAAGTCTGACCGAGCAACGCCGCGTGAGTGAAGAAGGTTTTCGGATCGTAAAGCTCTGTTGTAAGAGAAGAACGAGTGTGAGAGTGGAAAGTTCACACTGTGACGGTATCTTACCAGAAAGGGACGGCTAACTACGTGCCAGCAGCCGCGGTAATACGTAGGTCCCGAGCGTTGTCCGGATTTATTGGGCGTAAAGCGAGCGCAGGCGGTTAGATAAGTCTGAAGTTAAAGGCTGTGGCTTAACCATAGTACGCTTTGGAAACTGTTTAACTTGAGTGCAAGAGGGGAGAGTGGAATTCCATGTGTAGCGGTGAAATGCGTAGATATATGGAGGAACACCGGTGGCGAAAGCGGCTCTCTGGCTTGTAACTGACGCTGAGGCTCGAAAGCGTGGGGAGCAAACAGGATTAGATACCCTGGTAGTCCACGCCGTAAACGATGAGTGCTAGGTGTTAGACCCTTTCCGGGGTTTAGTGCCGCAGCTAACGCATTAAGCACTCCGCCTGGGGAGTACGACCGCAAGGTTGAAACTCAAAGGAATTGACGGGGGCCCGCACAAGCGGTGGAGCATGTGGTTTAATTCGAAGCAACGCGAAGAACCTTACCAGGTCTTGACATCCCTCTGACCGCTCTAGAGATAGAGTTTTCCTTCGGGACAGAGGTGACAGGTGGTGCATGGTTGTCGTCAGCTCGTGTCGTGAGATGTTGGGTTAAGTCCCGCAACGAGCGCAACCCCTATTGTTAGTTGCCATCATTCAGTTGGGCACTCTAGCGAGACTGCCGGTAATAAACCGGAGGAAGGTGGGGATGACGTCAAATCATCATGCCCCTTATGACCTGGGCTACACACGTGCTACAATGGCTGGTACAACGAGTCGCAAGCCGGTGACGGCAAGCTAATCTCTTAAAGCCAGTCTCAGTTCGGATTGTAGGCTGCAACTCGCCTACATGAAGTCGGAATCGCTAGTAATCGCGGATCAGCACGCCGCGGTGAATACGTTCCCGGGCCTTGTACACACCGCCCGTCACACCACGAGAGTTTGTAACACCCGAAGTCGGTGAGGTAACCTTTTAGGAGCCAGCCGCCTAAGGTGGGATAGATGATTGGGGTGAAGTCGTAACAAGGTAGCCGTATCGGAAGGTGCGGCTGGATCACCTCCTTTCTAAGGATAAGGAACTGCGCATTGGTCTTGTTTAGTCTTGAGAGGTCTTGTGGGGCCTTAGCTCAGCTGGGAGAGCGCCTGCTTTGCACGCAGGAGGTCAGCGGTTCGATCCCGCTAGGCTCCATTGGTGAGAGATCACCAAGTAATGCACATTGAAAATTGAATATCTATATCAAATAGTAACAAGAAAATAAACCGAAAACGCTGTAGTATTAATAAGAGTTTATGACTGAAAGGTCAAAAAAATAAGGTTAAGTTAATAAGGGCGCACGGTGGATGCCTTGGCACTAGGAGCCGAAGAAGGACGTGACAAACGACGATATGCCTTGGGTAGCTGTAAGTAAGCGATGATCCAGGGATTTCCGAATGGGGGAACCCAACAGGTACTACCTGTTACCCGCATCTGTTAAGGATGTGAGGAGGAAGACGCAGTGAACTGAAACATCTAAGTAGCTGCAGGAAGAGAAAGCAAAAGCGATTGCCTTAGTAGCGGCGAGCGAAACGGCAGGAGGGCAAACCGAAGAGTTTACTCTTCGGGGTTGTAGGACTGCAATGTGGACTCAAAGATTATAGAAGAATGATTTGGGAAGATCAGCCAAAGAGAGTAATAGCCTCGTATTTAAAATAGTCTTTGTACCTAGCAGTATCCTGAGTACGGCGGGACACGTGAAATCCCGTCGGAATCTGGGAGGACCATCTCCCAACCCTAAATACTCCCTAGTGACCGATAGTGAACCAGTACCGTGAGGGAAAGGTGAAAAGCACCCCGGGAGGGGAGTGAAATAGAACCTGAAACCGTGTGCCTACAACAAGTTCGAGCCCGTTAATGGGTGAGAGCGTGCCTTTTGTAGAATGAACCGGCGAGTTACGTTATGATGCGAGGTTAAGTTGAAGAGACGGAGCCGTAGGGAAACCGAGTCTGAATAGGGCGAATTAGTATCATGACGTAGACCCGAAACCATGTGACCTACCCATGAGCAGGTTGAAGGTGCGGTAAGACGCACTGGAGGACCGAACCAGGGCACGTTGAAAAGTGCTTGGATGACTTGTGGGTAGCGGAGAAATTCCAAACGAACTTGGAGATAGCTGGTTCTCTCCGAAATAGCTTTAGGGCTAGCGTCGACATTAGAGATTCTTGGAGGTAGAGCACTGTTTGGGTGAGGGGTCCATCCCGGATTACCAATCTCAGATAAACTCCGAATGCCAATGAATTATAGTCGGCAGTCAGACTGCGAGTGCTAAGATCCGTAGTCGAAAGGGAAACAGCCCAGACCACCAGCTAAGGTCCCAAAATAATTGTTAAGTGGAAAAGGATGTGGGGTTGCACAGACAACTAGGATGTTAGCTTAGAAGCAGCTATTCATTCAAAGAGTGCGTAATAGCTCACTAGTCGAGTGACCCTGCGCCGAAAATGTACCGGGGCTAAAACAATTTACCGAAGCTGTGGATACCTTTATAGGTATGGTAGGAGAGCGTTCTATGTGTGATGAAGGTGTACCGTGAGGAGTGCTGGAACGCATAGAAGTGAGAATGCCGGTATGAGTAGCGAAAGACAGGTGAGAATCCTGTCCACCGTAAGACTAAGGTTTCCAGGGGAAGGCTCGTCCGCCCTGGGTTAGTCGGGACCTAAGGAGAGACCGAAAGGTGTATCCGATGGACAACAGGTTGATATTCCTGTACTAGAGTATGTAGTGATGGAGGGACGCAGTAGGCTAACTAAAGCAGACGATTGGAAGTGTCTGTCTAAGCAGTGAGGTGTGAACTGAGTCAAATGCTTAGTTCTATAACATTGAGCTGTGATGGGGAGCGAAGTTTAGTAGCGAAGTTAGTGACGTCACACTGCCAAGAAAAGCTTCTAGCGTTTAAACATACTCTACCCGTACCGCAAACCGACACAGGTAGTCGAGGCGAGTAG
>NZ_CAOKTW010000011.1:0-141080 GCF_948472335.1 Streptococcus bouchesdurhonensis
TATTTTTTAAACCATAAATCATTCAAGAATCCAGAAAAGATTAAGAATGACAGCATGACGACATGGAAGGTGACAACCATGCCAAGCAACTGAATCCAGCGATTCTCAGGTAGAGCAGGCTTCCCTGCTTTTTTCCGCTCCTTATTGAGCGTTTTTTTCTTGCGAATCCAAGCGTCATTGATGACCAAGCCTAATCCATGAAAGAGTCCATAGGCGATGTAGTACCAAGTCACTCCATGCCAAAATCCCATGATTAGCATATTGACAACGTAGGCTACACTTGAGGTTACATTGCGATTTTTAAAGACCTTCTTTCTGGTCAATACCATGACCATTCGCATAAAGACAAAGTCACGGAACCAGAAAGACAGACTCATATGCCAGCGATTCCAAAACTCCTTCAAATCCCTTGATAAAAAGGGCTTGTTAAAGTTGATAGGGCTACGGATTCCCATTAAATTTGAGATGGCTAAGGCAAACATAGAATAACCTGCAAAGTCAAAGAAGAGCTCCAGACCAAAGGTATACATAACTGCCAAGGCATAGAGGTTAAAGAAGCCACCTGACTGCAGGGCTAGATTCTTCAGAGGAGGGAGTAAGGTCTCTCCTAAAACATGAGCTAGGATAAACTTATACAAAAAGCCCCACATGATATAGCGAACAGATTCATCCAGCATATCCATCAACTCATCTCGCTCAGGAATGGCCTGATAATTTTCATTAAATCGCTTAAAGCGATCGATTGGTCCACTTGAAAAAGTCGGCATGAAGAGAAGGAAACGAAGGAATTCCCAGAGGGTAAAATCCTTAATCACTCCATCTCTCAGCTCGATGATAATTCCAACCGAACGAAAGGTCAGGTAAGAAATTCCCAAAAATCCAAGCAAAGACTGCGTTCCATTGATAGCTGGCTGCACCTTGACAAGGATAATCGGAAGGAGGGACAGAAAACTAACTAAGTAGAAGACCCACTTGCCATCCTTGCTTTTTCGATAATGCTTGTAGAAAAGCAGGAGCACTATTTCCCAGCAAAGGTAAATACCCAAGGCAGCCAATTGATTTGTCTTTCCACCCACCAACATGGTGACGATGAAGAAGAGACTTACCAGCACTTCATACCAGGCAAAGCGTTTCTTGAAAAAGAGACCGATAAAGATGGGCAAGGTTGCAACAACCACATAGACAAAATACTGAGGATTGCCATATGGCTCTAAATGAGGAAGCTGTTGAAAGAACTCCATCATCTCTTATTCACCTCGTTAAGCAATCCTTTGATGTCAATCTTTCCATTTGGAGTCAGTGGCAAACTGTCTCGGTAAAGGAATTTAGACGGCATCATGTAGGACATCATAATATCTGTTAAATCTTCCTTGATAGCCTTGGTAATATCAATATCTCGCTCAAACTGCTCACGCACACCATCTTTTAAGATGACATAAGCCAATAGATTTTGCACCTTGTGGTCCTTATTATAGCGCGGTACTGCGACAGCAGACTCGATAAAGCGAGACTTGTTGAGGTTTTGAGAGACATCTTCTAACTCAATGCGGTAACCGTTGAACTTAATCTGGAAGTCCATGCGTCCGCCGTAGAGAAGCAAGCCTTCATCTGTCATGGTTCCCACATCACCTGTGTGATAGGCTGGCAGTCCTTCAAATTCAAAGAAGGCTTCCCCTGTTTTTTCAGGATTGTTCATATAACCTTTTGAAACAGCTGGTCCAGAAACAATGATTTCTCCCTGTTGACCATTTGGCAATTTATTGCCGTCCTCGTCAATGATAAAGGTTGGAGAATCAGCCTTGGTATAGCCGATTGGTAGGCGTTTGAGAGTCGCCAACATCTCGTCTGTCACAGCAACTGCTGATAAGGCTACTGTCGCTTCTGTTGGGCCGTAGGCATTGATAATACGGGCATTTGGGAATCGCTCACGCAGTTTTTGCGCTGTTTTGACCGTCAATTCTTCACCATCAAAGTAGAAATGCGTGATTCCTGGCATTTTCTCGCTGTTAAAGTCTTCAGACAACATGGCCATATCCGCAAAGGATGGTGTTGAAGTCCAGATAGCGATTGGCAATGAAAAGATGGTCGCAAAGAGTTGCTTAAAATCCTGAGTAATAGCTGAAGGAAGAGCGAAAAGCGTACCACCCAGTGCCAAGGTCGGTGCCCAGTACATGACAGATAGATCAAAAGAATAAGGTGGTTGAGCCAGCATTTGCGGACGACTCGGTGTCGCAAATTCCTTGTCCGTAATCATCCAGTTGGTAAAGCTGAGGAGATTATCATGTGAAATCTGCACTCCCTTTGGCTTACCAGTCGTACCAGAAGTAAAGATGATATAGTAATTATCATCGCCCTTGACTGGATGTGTGATTTCATAGTTATTCCCTTGAGCAAAGGCTTCTTGAACCTGAGCTAGAGTCATCATAGGTGTTGAAACCTGCTCCAATGGAAAGTCTGAAATGGCAATGATCAAGCTTGGCTCTGCTACTTCTAAAATAGCCGAAACTCGCTCTAAGGCCGAATGGCTATCAATTGGAATGTAGGCGTGACCTGACTTAGTCAGCGCTACAAAAGTTGCCAACATTTCATATTCTTGGCCACCAAAAACGACCACAGGAGACTTCTCAGGCAAGCCTAGTTGGTCAATGGCTGCAGCCAAACTATCCGAATCAGCCTTTAAATCTCCATAAGTGTGTTCCTGACCCAAAACATTGTAAACAGGATAGCTAGGCTGTGTCTGAGCAAAATGCTCAATGGTTTCAATCATATCTACTATTGGTTTATTTGACACAATAGGGATTCTCCTTCAAGTTAAAATTCATTATAGATAAAGCTTCCTTGACCCTGACCAAGATAGCTAAAGAAGTAAAGCAGCCCTAGAAAGATAAGAAAATACAAGGCTGTCCGACCAAGAAAGAGGTACAATTCTTTTCTCTGTTTCATCAAGAAAAACCATTCATTTCTGTAATTTTTGCTAAATAAGATAGACTCTTACTATAGTATTTTTCTACTATTGTACCACTTTATAGACTAGTTTTTCAATTGTTTACCGTATGTTTTCAATAGATTTCAGTTTATTTTAAGGATTATGCGGTTTTTCTATGTATATTTCAAAAAAAAAAGCCTGAGATTTCCATCTCAAGCTCTATCAAAATAATTGTTTTCTAATACTCAATGAAAATCAAAGAGCAAACTAGGAAGCTAGCCGCAAGCTGTACTTGAGTACGGTAAGGCGACGCTGACGTGGTTTGAAGAGATTTTCGAAGAGTATAAACTAGAAAAGTGAGAATACAAGCACTGCCAAGGCTGCTCCGATAACAGGGCCTACAACAGGAATCCAGGCGTAAGACCAGTCTCCATCTCCCTTATTTGGAATTGGCAAAAGGCTGTGCATGATACGAGGTCCAAGGTCACGTGCAGGGTTCAAGGCATAACCTGTTGTACCACCTAGTGATAGACCGATACCGACAATCAACGTTCCCACTGCAAAGGTTCCGATTCCTGCTTGAAGGTCATAAAGTCCCAAAGCAAAGATTGTCAATACCAATACAAAAGTTCCTAGGATTTCACTAATCAAGTTTGATACAGTATCCTTGATGGCTGGTCCAGTACTGAAGGTTGCCAGGATATTGCCTGCATTTTCTTCTGCCTCATAATGCGGCTTGAATTGCAACCAAACCAAAATCTGACCCAGCATAGCCCCTGCAAACTGAGCTAGGATGTATGGGAAAACGGAAGCCCAAGGCAGGCCACCTTTCAAGGCCACACCGATGGTCACAGCTGGGTTTAAATGAGCTGGACTAAGTTTTCCAGATACAAATACTGCAACCGCAACTGCAATTCCCCACCCCATAGTAATCACAATCCAACCTGAGCTGTTGCTCTTGGTTTTCGGAAGAACCACACCTGCAACAACACCATTTCCTAGAAGAATCAGGATTAAAGTCCCTAAAAATTCTCCAAATAATTCATTCATCATCTTTCTGTCTCCATTAAAAAGAAGGGGCGGGCGGCAAGGATTGCTACCCTCCACCTCTTTTATTTTTTCTTAATTTTTTAATTCTGCTAAATCATTATTAGCAAGAGCTGCTTTTACATCAGCACGGTAAGTTGCTTTTTCTTCTTCTGTCCAGTCATAGAATCGTCCCATTTCATCCAAAACTGGCTCAACGATGCTGTCCAAACTATCACGCATAAAGAGCATATGGTTGGTACGACGAAGAAGGAAGTCAATGGGCTAAGAGTCAACTCGTTGCGCATTGCATAGTGAAGGGACAAAGTATCTGCCAAACTGAGTCCTGGCGCTTGTTCCAAGCTGTGAGCAAGGGCAAAGACTTTCGGTGCATTTGAACCGTAAAGATTTGCTAGGTAATGGGCTTCCTTGCTATCCAAGCCACGTGAAACTCCAAGTTGCGCAAAGGCTTCGATTTCTGAGTCCACATTTGCTGGATTCAATTCTCCACCTGAAACAGGGTAAGTCTTCGAGTTGATGAGTTTAAAGCTACGGTCAAATTCTGCTTTGAGGATATCAACCACGCGCTCCATAGCTCCTTCAGCCATCTTACGGTAGTCTGTGATTTTACCACCAGCAAGAGTCAAGAGACCATTATCATCACGGTCCAAGCTAGACCCACGAGAAACTGCAGATGGATCCAAATGTTTCTCAGATGTGCTACTTTCGAGCTTGCTGACAGCAGACTCAACATCTTCACGTGTTTTTTCTTTGGAGAGATAAGATTCAACAGTCGCAATCAAGTTGTCAAAGCTTTCATCACTGATGGTACCGTTATTTCCACCATTATAGTCAGAGGCACTGTTCCCTGCAATCAATGGACGAAGACCTGCCCAGCTACTTTCAATGTCAGCAACTGTAATATTCGCTTCTGGGAAGCGGTTGTTGACAATACCAAGTAGGTAATCTACATCTTCTTGAGTTACTTTTGGATGCTCCAAATCACCTGTGTAGTCTGTATCAGTTGTACCAAAGTAAGTCTTGTTTTCACGTGGGAGAACAAAGACCATACGACCGTCACCCAAACCTGTGTCAAAGTAAACTGGCTGTGAAACCTTGATTTTGCTTGAATCCACTACCAAGTGAACTCCCTTAGTTGGGCGCATTTGTGAGAATTGCGTTCCCTTATTAGACAAATTACGTACTTTATCACTCCAAGGACCTGTTGTATTAATAACCAGACGGGCCTTGATTTCAAATACTTGGTCTGTCAAGAGATCACGAGCTACAACACCTGTAATCTTGCCACTTTCGTCAAAGAGGAAGCCTTCTGCCTTCACGTGGTTGGCAATGAGGGCACCGTCTTGGTTGGCACGTTTGATGTTTTCAATCACGAGACGCGCATCGTTGTTACGGAAGTCAAGATACACTCCACCTCCTACCAAGCCTTCTTTCTTCAAGTTTGACTGGCGTTCCAAGACTTGATTCTTACTCAAAACCTTGTTAGCAGCTGGTGTATTGTTGACACCTGCCAAGAGGTCGTACAAGTCCATGGCTACTTTAAGACGGAAGAGGCTAAAGGTCGCTCCATCTTCATCGTAAACTGGTAAGAGCATTGGGTCTGGTTTTGGAATGTGTGGAGCAATTTGTTGTACTACTGCACGTTCTGAAACCGTATCTGATACTACTTCTACGTCGAATTGTTTGAGGTAGCGAAGACCGCCGTGAACCAATTTTGTTGAACGGCTGGATGTTCCTTCTGCGAAGTCCTGCATTTCAATCAAGCCGGTCTCAAGACCGCTAGCTGCCGCCTGCAAGGCTACACCAGCCCCTGTGATTCCTCCACCGATAATCAAGAGATCCAGGGTGCGTTCCTGCATTTTTTTAATTGACCATTCACGTGTTTTCTTTGAAAATTCCATATTTACACACCTTCTAAATAAATCGCTTTATTCTGCCAGTATTAGTCGTCTACTTCCGCAAAGACTTGCGTTGCTTTCACAGCCTTCTTCCAGCCCTTGTAGAGTTGTTCCTTGCGCGATTCGTTCATCGATGGTTCAAAGAGTTCTCCTGTCTCGTTCAAAAGTTTCAACTCATCCAAGTTTTTCCAGTAACCTACTGACAAACCTGCTAGGAAGGCTGCTCCTAGAGCTGTTGTTTCCAAGTTTTTAGCGCGTGCAATGTCAATGCCTAAAATATCAGCTTGGAACTGCATGAGGAAGTTATTCATGGCTGCACCTCCATCCACTTTCAATACTTGAATAGCTGTTTGAGCATCCACCTGCATTGTGTCAATAATATCACGTACTTGATAAGCAATTGATTGAAGAGTTGCCTTGATAAAGTCTTCTTTGCTTGTTCCACGAGTCAAACCAAAGACAGAACCGCGAGCATTTTGGTTCCAGTATGGTGCTCCTAGTCCTGTAAAGGCTGGAACGACATAAACTTCATCATCATTGTGAGAATCACGAGCATATTTTTCAGATTCTGGTGAATTTTCAACCATGCGAAGACCATCACGAAGCCACTGAATAGCACTTCCTGCGATGAAGATAGAACCTTCCAAGGCATAATAAACCTTACCGTTGATTCCGTAACCAATGGTTGTCAAGAGGTTGTTTTCAGACAACTGCATTTCTTCACCAGTATTCATGATGATGAAAGATCCTGTTCCATAAGTATTCTTGACCATACCAGGTTCAAAGGCCAACTGTCCAAAGAGGGCTGCTTGTTGGTCCCCAGCCATACCAGAAATTGGCACTTGTCCACCGTAGAAATGGAATGGCGCTGTCTTACCGTAGATTTCAGAGTTAGAACGAACTTCTGGCAGCATAGCCTTCGGAATGTTGAGAATTTCCAAAATCTCATCATCCCATTTGAGTTCTTTAATGTTATAAAGCATGGTACGAGCTGCATTTGAGTAGTCAGTCACGTGAGTCGCACCGTCAGTCAATTTCCAAACCAACCAAGTATCGATAGTACCAAAGAGCAATTCCCCTTTTTCTGCTCGCTCTTGAGCGCCCTCTACATGATCCAAAATCCAACGAACCTTGGTAGCAGAGAAATAAGCATCAATAATCAAACCAGTCTTTTCATGGAATTTTTCCACATAACCTTGGCTTTTCAGCTGTTCAGCCAGAGGAGCTGTCTGACGTGATTGCCAAACGATAGCATTGTAGATAGGAAGTCCTGTTTTCTTATCCCAAACGACCGTTGTTTCACGTTGGTTGGTAATCCCGATTGCCTCAATCTGACTTGGTTTCACACCACTTTCGATGAAAGCTCCAGCAATAACAGACTGGACGGAATTCCAAATTTCATTGGCATTGTGCTCTACCCAACCTGCCTGAGGGAAAATCTGGGTAAACTCTTTTTGACTCGAGCTAACCTTTTCCCCTTTTTTGTTGAAAATGATGGCACGAGAACTTGTAGTTCCCTGGTCAATGGCCATGATGTATTTTTCTTGTGACATGTGCTGTCCTCCTGATAAAGATCTTGAGGTGTTCCCTCTTTACACTTACTAGTATACAAAATAAAGCGCTTTCCTGTTCATCAACTTTTTTTAATTTTTTAAAAAATGTGAGGAGATTGTGTGAATTTCACAAAAAAGGCCTCAAAAGTTAGATTTAATAACCTATTTTAATGAAGAAGTAGCTAATAAGAGTATTTTTGCTAAGATTTACGATATGAAAAGTTTACATAATGCAATTATTTAATACCCATTCATAGTGTGATATAATATTGTTAATAACTAAAAACACCTCAAAATATAAAAAAGGGGAGAATTTTATGGCTAAAAAGAATCAATCTAATCGTCTAACTAACCAACATAAAGATTCAAGAGGAGTAGTAGGTATATTCGGAGAAGATGCAAAATCTCATGATATTGCCGTAGGCACTATCTCTCATCTAGTAAAATCGAAACTAGAGGAATTATATCCGATGTTAGAGTTTAGATTTAGAAAATCAGTTAGTAAAAAGGAGATTAATCATTATCTTAGTAAGCTGGATAAAGATTTAGGAAAAACTTTATTTACACAGAATGCAAGTATTATTCCTGACGGCGGTATCATTGAGGTAAAAGATGATTCAGGCAGTTGGCGTGTAGTTCTAGTAACAGAAGCTAAACATCAAGGAAAAGATATTGAAAATATTAAATCAGGTAAACTAGTAGGAAAAAACAACGACCAAGATTTAATGGCTGGAAATGCTATTGAACGCTCACATAAAAATATTGCTGAAATAGCAAATTTTATGCTATCCGAGGAACACTTCCCTTATATTATTTTTCTAGAAGGTTCTAATTTTTTAACGCAAACTATCTCTGTAATACGGCCAGACGGACGGTCTGTTATACTTGAACATGACTCAGGAATACTAAACCGCTTAGACAGACTAACTGCTGCCAATTACGGCATGCCAATCAATACTAATTTGTGCAAAAATAAATTTATAAAAAATAAAGACAAATCAATAATGCTTCAAGCAACCTCTATCTATACAACTGGTGATGGAAGTCACTGGAATCCTCAGGAAATGTTTAATATAATGTTAGATGTTGCTAAGACGTCTCTTAAAGTTTTGGGAAGCGATATTTTTAACCAATTAACAAGGAGTATGGAATAAGATAATGAGAAAAAACGAAAATGATTTTTTAAGAAAGGCAAAAAAAAATAAAAATGATGAGTTCTATACTCAACTACAAGATATAGATAGGGAGTTACATCATTACAAGGTACATTTCAAAAACAAAATTATATTTTGCAATTGTGATGACCCCAGAACTAGCAATTTTTATAGATATTTTGCTCAAAATTTTAATGAACTTGGTTTGAAAAAGCTGATTGCATCCTGTTATATCGAACAACAATTTGATTTATTTAGCTTAAATTCAGAAATTTCAAATGGCTTTTACTATGAATACACTGGGAAAAAAGAAGAGGTCATTATTCCCAGTCTAAATGACGTAACATTTTTTAAAGGTGACGGTGATTTCCGCAGTGAGGAAAGTATGAAACTATTAAAAGAAGCAGATATAGTGGTAACAAATCCACCATTTTCACTTTTCAGAGACTTCCTTGCACAAGTTGTTCAATATGATAAACAATTTTTAATCATTGGCAATATTAATGCTATTACTTACAAAGAAACTTTTAAACTCATAGAAAACAATAAAGTTTGGATGGGGATAAATATGGGACGTGGTATTTCTGGATTTATCGTTCCAGACCACTATGAACTCTATGGGACAGAAACCACTATAAATGAACGTGGTGAAAGAATTGTTTCCCCTAATAACTGTTTATGGCTAACAAATTTAGATAATTTCAAAAGGCACGAGGACATTATTCTTACCAAAAAGTATAAAAATAATGAAGACCAATATTTAACCTACGATAATTACAACGGTATCAATATCAATAAAACAGTAGATATTCCTTATGATTATCGAGGAGTTATGGGAGTTCCAATAACTTTTCTTCATAAGTTTAATCCAAATCAATTTGAAATTGTTGGATTCCGAAAAGGAGATGACGGAAAAGATTTATCAATAAATGGTAAGAGCACTTATTTTAGGATATTAATTAAAAATAAGAAGTTTCAAACGACTAAATAGGCTGGTAGTATGATGAGTTTTACGAGCAAACAAATATCTAATTTTTTGGATGATAAAATTTTATTTCGATTTACAATTAACAGTAACAATACTATAAACTTCAACGAACGTGAAGCGATGTTTACTTTTGATCAAATTGAAAAAGTAATAAAAACTAATTTTGACTATTGGAAGATTGTTTCAGAAAAAGCACCATCTAATTATTATTCAAATTGGCAAATCATGAATAATAAGATAAATGGCATAAGGAAATTTCTTTCTGAGATTGACGACTTAAATACGGATACTATAAATAACTATCTTTATTATAACTTGTCAAGTAGTCGTGAAACTACTGAGCAAGGGAAGCTTGTTTACATACTATCAATTGATTCACCTATTGATAAAGATTTAGAAATTCGAAAAATAAAGAGTTTTGTTTCATTCTATATAGAGCAAACAACAGACAATCTTACAGAAGCGATAAGAAGTTACATCTATCTCTCTAAGAATATAAGTTCTATAGGCAATTATTTTTCAAGCTCTTATCCATACCAATTCTATCAAGCTCTGTATTTACTTAGAAAACAGTTCTCTAATATTAGGGAAAATATATTCGACTTTGAAAAAATATTATATATCCATTAACCAGTAAGTTACAAGAAATTTCTGATAATTCTAATGAACAATATAAAGAAATTACCTCTTTTATCGAAAACAGATACAATGATATTCAACAACAATTTGATGATAAGGCCATAGAATTAAAAGAGTTTCAAAGCTCAATAAATCGTTGGCAAAAGGAAAAGAAAGATAAACTTGAACATTTAGAGGAGACTTATAAGAATAAACTATCATTGGAGGCACCCGAACAACTCTGGAATAAACGTGCTACAGAATATATAAAGCAGGCTAGAAATTGGACTATCATCCTTATTGTAACTGTACTAGCTTTAATTTTTACTTCGACAAAATTAATTACAGTTATACATAATTATTCTTTAGATATCATCAAAGAAATTCCTTTTCTTTCAGAATCATTCGTATTTATTTCTGTTATTTCTTTATCTATATAATTAGAATACTGGTAAAAATCGTAATGTCAAATCATCATTTAGCCACCGAATACAAACAGAAAGCAGCTTTAACTAGATTTTATCAATCTTTGACTTATGCTGGTACAAATATTGATAAAGAGGAAAGACTAATCATTATTAATTCATTATTTAGTAGAATTGATACAGGTCTTATTAAAGTAGATAACACAAATGATAACGAGGTAATTCTAGCAATTTTGTCTAAGAATATAAAATAAAAGGCTGAGCAAAAAGAATTTAAAGTCAAACAAACGCATATTGTCAAGTGTTGAAAAGACTCGATAATATGCGTTTTATTGCAGAAAATTTTACTTCTTTTTCTCCTAAAATTGAGTTTTTTTGCCATCTTCTTTAACTAAACAATAACTGACGAATCCCTGCCAAATCTTCCAAATCCAAGTCGTTTTTTAAATAATAAACTGGGGTCTGTTCCTTCTTATGAATCGGATTATTGGTAACCAGCAAATCATAATGCCGAGTTCGGTCATAGGCTTCAATGGTAATAAAACGGTTGTATTCCAAATACCGTTTCAAAATGGCTGCCATCCTTGAAAAGACAAGAAAACCAGATGTCAAATCCAAACCAATTCGCATATGCTGGCCACCATTTTCAGCCATATATTCTATCAACTGGAGCCATTCCCAGAGAATTTTCTTATCCAAATCCGTCCCCTGTTGAAAAGCAGGCAGAGCATGAAAAATCTCCTCTGCTGTCTCTTTAAAATCATGTTCCATCAGTAAATATGGATGACGATTCTCTAACTGGTACTTATAGCGATCCTGTAAAATATAGCCCTTGTATAGATAGACTTGAGCACAAAGCTGACTGAGTTCATAGGTAACATGATCCTCTGTATAACCGCCCAGCAACTCCTCCTTCTTCATTTCTTGAATCAATTGCGTCAGTAAACCTGCCAACTGTCCTCCAAAACCAAGGATATACTCCATAGTATGAAGAGGAAGAATGCGATGGGATAGGAGGAAAGAGAAGAATATCATCATCTCCCCATCCTCAGTTCCGAGAGGGAGGTGTTGCCCAGCAAAAAAGGACGGAGCCTTTCGATGCAAACGAAGGTAGAAAATATTGTCAAAATACCCTCGCATTTTCTCTTCTATCACTTGAAACTGACAAGCATTGACCCGAAGACGTTGTTGACTGATATGAGCCCAGAGAACCAAGTCCAATTTCTGACCCGAAGACAAACTTGCACCGCAGATTTCTTCTAGTGTAGCAATTTCCTGCTTTCTCGCTGGTTTCTGCATGTGACCTTCCCACTCCTGACTAGACCAGACCTTGCGGAAAAGACAGAAATAGAAATAGCGAATCTGATGCTCTGGACCTCGCCAACGTCCATTTTGGATGGATAAATCAAATTCTGACAAAATCTGATTTAAACCAGCCAAGTGACGCCCAAGCGTAGCCTCGCTAATCATCAATTCTTGAGCCAGCTGATGGGCTAAAAATTGTTGGTGGTAGAGAAGATAGACCACAATCTGGTATTTAACAGCATTCTCCAAAAACAAGCTCCGAATATCTCTCCCCTTGGTAGCTGCACCGATCGATAGACGCAGATTTTCATCTTCTAAGGAGATATTCAGATCTAAACCACTATCCAAAGCCTTGTCATTGAGCAGGGTGACATATTTGGTTAGGGTTGCTTTTGAAAATCCTGTTTCCTCCATTACAGCCTTGACGGTCGTCTGAGACTCTTGTAATAGAAAGGAAAGGATTGAAAATTGGCCAGATTCAGCCTTTTCCATCAAGTCTCCTAAATACATTTGTTACCCCTTTCATTTTCTACCTTAAGCATAGCATAAATCTTACAAATGCTGAAATAATCTGTTTCTCTTTTTATTTTCATGCTGATTTCCTGGTCCATTATCCTAAAAATCAGCAAACACACGGCTCCCCCTTTGGGCATTTTTATGCTAAAATAGTAGCTATGGATAAAATTATTAAAACTATATCAGAAAGCGGAGCCTTTCGTGCTTTTGTCCTTGATAGCACAGAAACCGTCCGCACTGCTCAAGAAAAACACCAAACCCAAGCCAGCTCAACTGTAGCGCTTGGTCGAACTCTTATCGCCAGCCAGATTCTCGCAGCCAATGAAAAAGGAAATACCAAACTAACAGTGAAGGTACTGGGAACTAGCTCTCTAGGAGCCATTATCACCGTTGCTGATACCAAGGGGAACGTCAAAGGCTACGTTCAAAATCCTGGTGTTGACATCAAAAAGACTGCAACTGGTGAAGTCCTAGTTGGACCTTTTGTTGGAAATGGTCAATTTCTCGTTATCACAGACTACGGCATTGGAAATCCTTATACTTCCTTGACCCCACTCATCTCTGGAGAGATTGGGGAAGACCTTGCTTTCTACCTAACAGAAAGCCAACAAACACCTTCAGCGGTCGGCCTCAATGTCCTTTTGGACGAAGAAGACAAGGTCAAGGTTGCAGGTGGTTTCCTAGTCCAAGTCTTGCTTAGGAGCCAAGGAAGAAGAGATTGCTCGCTTTGAAAAACGCATCCAAGAAATGCCAGCTATCTCAACGCTTCTGGAAAGTGAAGACCATATTGAAGCCCTCCTCAAGGCTATCTACGGTGACGAGGCTTATAAGCGTCTTTCTGAAGAAGAAATCCGTTTCCAATGTGACTGTAGCCATGAACGCTTTATGAACGCTCTTGCCAGCCTTCCAAGCTCAGACTTACAGGAAATGAAAGAGGAAGACCACGGGGCAGAAATCACTTGTCAATTCTGCCAAACAACTTATAACTTTGATGAAAACGACCTGGAGGAACTCATTCGTGACAAATCTTAATACACCTTTTATGATTGGCAATGTTGAGATTCCCAATCGTACTGTTTTAGCACCTATGGCTGGCGTGACCAACTCAGCCTTTCGTACCATCGCAAAAGAGCTCGGAGCTGGACTCGTTGTAATGGAAATGGTCTCTGACAAGGGAATCCAATACAACAACGAAAAAACCCTGCACATGCTTCATATCGATGAGGGCGAAAACCCTGTCTCTATCCAACTTTTTGGTAGCGATGAAGACAGCCTAGCACGCGCAGCAGAATTTATCCAAGAAAACACCAAGACCGATATCGTCGATATCAACATGGGCTGCCCTGTCAACAAAATCGTGAAGAACGAAGCTGGAGCTATGTGGCTCAAGGATCCTGACAAGATCTACTCTATCATCAACAAGGTCCAGTCTGTCCTTGATATCCCACTTACTGTCAAAATGCGTACCGGCTGGGCGGACCCATCTCTTGCAGTAGAAAATGCCCTCGCTGCTGAGGCTGCAGGTGTTTCTGCCCTCGCCATGCATGGCCGTACCCGTGAGCAAATGTATACAGGTCACGCAGACCTTGAGACCCTGCACAAGGTTGCCCAAGCTCTGACCAAGATTCCCTTCATCGCCAACGGTGACATCCGTACAGTTCAAGAAGCCAAACAACGCATTGAAGAAGTCGGTGCTGATGCAGTCATGATTGGCCGCGCTGCCATAGGAAATCCCTACCTCTTCAACCAAATCAACCATTACTTTGAAACAGGAGAAATCCTACCTGATTTGACCTTTGAAGATAAGATGAAAATCGCCTACGAACACTTGAAACGATTGATTAACCTCAAAGGAGAAAACGTCGCAGTTCGTGAATTCCGTGGCCTCGCTCCTCACTATCTCCGTGGAACATCTGGCGCTGCCAAACTCCGTGGAGCCATTTCGCAAGCTAGCACCCTAGCAGAGATTGAAGCCCTCTTGCAATTGGATAAGGCTTAATAGACCAAAACCCGTAACTCTCTTAAAGGTTACGGGTTTTTGACTGTAAAAATTCAAATACTAAGGGTTATTATTGACTCAAAGCAACACTGGAAACCTTGCCATCCGCTCCTGTTGTAATTTGGATGATTTTTTCCTCCACCAATTTTGGCATTATACTTGCCATCATCAAGAGTATAAGAGTAGCCTCTGATAGAGTAGTTTTCTTTCTTTCCATCAGCAGATTCTACTGTGAATTGACCTCCTGATGAAACTGTGATGGTTTCGCCATTTGCTCCCTTCCAATTGCCCGCTGCAGCTGAGAAATCACCATCTACCATGGTTAAAACACCCTTGTAGCGTTTATTTTGCTCTGCTTGTTTGTCTTGAAGTTTGCGGTCAGTTGTAGGATCATAGCTTGATTGGTTAGACTGGGATTGAGGAGCCTGTTGAGTTGAAGGAGCCTGAGCAGGAGTTTGTTGACTAGCTGCCTGTTGATTAGACACTTCTTGACCTTGTCTTTGCTCTGGTGCAGGTGCCACTTGTGATGGCCTTGCAGTTGCTGAAGATTGATCAGTAGATGCCTTGGCCTTTTCAGATGAAGCTGAAGTTGAGGACTTCTGAGTCTTGCTTTCTTTGCTAGAAGAGGCTGCTTTAGAGCTTGATGACTGGCTTATCTTAGCAGAACTGCTTGCTTGAGTTGTTTCCTTTTTATTTCCACAAGCTCCCAGTAGCAAGGTAGAAGCCAATACAGTTGCTACCATCAATTTGATATAGGTTTTCTTTTTCATTTTTCTACTCCTTTGTAATATTTTAGAAATATAAAGAAATCTTTTTGTAATGGAATTGTAACATTTAGATTTAAATATGTCAATAATTTATTTAAACTATTTTAAAAATCTCACATAATTTAAACACCTTTACTCCTCCTACTCTTCTATTCGTAATCTAATAGAAAAAACAGAGAAAAATTCCTATTTTGTTTAAAATTTTTTAAATCGCTCTTATTTAATCGCTTACATATTTAGCTGCAAAGGAATATAATAACAGTGAAATAGAATATAGGAAGTGCACTCTTATACTAAATAAGTATTTCAAGTATCTTCCTTGGTTGATTTTGGGAGCAATTGGTTCCTATAAATCCGCAACTCACTATGGCAAAACTTCGTTTGATATCTTCTATCTGACCACAGTCTTTATGATTTTCTATATAGCTTTGTTATTCCTACACGAAAAATATCTCAAGTATCGATACAAAGACTTTTTACTCACATGTTGAGCAATTCTAAGAAAGATAACTATCCCTAAAAACAGTCGCAACAGCAAAGCAAACTAATAAAGGCAAACAAAGAGGTCAGGAACTTTATCCCGACCTCGTTTTTTATTTCAATCGATAGGTTTTTCTTGGTTTCTTTTTAGGCACTCGTTTGAGTCCAACTTCTTCTACATATTCTCCGTATTTTACGAGAAAGTTATTGCTGACGATTGGACGAATGGGGTTGATGAGATTGACCAGTTCAGTCCCTTCGTAGACAGTGAACTCCTCCTCCAGCAGATAAAGGAAGGTCGGATTCCAGTCGAGACGGCCTTGGATTCGTTTGATAGACTCTTGAATAATGGCATAATGGTCAAAAGCGAAGGCTTGTTCCTCCAACTCCACTCCCTCTAGGTAGCATTTGCCTGTCTGAAAATCGACATCTACAAAAACAACATCCTTGGCATCGTCTCCTGCTTGAACAAGTTCTAATACACGACTAGGCAAATAAACCAAGTGGGCAATGGTCACTGTCCAGCCCCGTGGGTCACGGCTTGGGGTCGATACGGTCATCAATTGCTCGATTTTTTCCAAAGGAAGATCGAGATTGACTTCTTCTCTCACCTCACGCTGACAGGCATGCGCAGCATCTTCGCCCTTGTCCATAAATCCTCCAACCAGAGCCAAACAATTTTGATAAGGGTGAGCCTTGCGGCGAATTAATAAGAGCTTGATTTTTCCTTCAACAAAGCAGTAGGCTACCATATCCACCGTCACACTTGGTTTTTCGTATTGAGGGAGTTCCTGCTTGTAGTACCAATCTAAAAACTCCTCCTGACTTGCATGAATTTCAAAATATTCTTTTTCCATCCCTGCTGGAATCATCGTGTCCGTCATTTTATGCCTCCTTACGAACTGCCTTGGTCCATTGGTACCAACCTACTAGACTATTGAGAGTGTAAACCCAGTACATCCCTTGGATGTGGATATTTTCACCCCACCAGAGATAAATACTAAAGAGATTGGTTGCAATCCAGAAAATCCATTGCTCACGATAGAGACGGGTCATCAAGAGCTGACCGACACCATTGGTCGCATCGGTAACACTATCACGGAAAGGGCGAGCACTATGGATACTTTGATAAGCCAAGCCCATACCAATCCAAATGATAGCAGTCAAGGCCAAGTACTTGAGCCAATCAAAAATAGATAATTTCTTAGCTTCAAAGTGAGATTCTTCTGCTTTTCCTTGGTCATTAATACGGTTGGACAGCCAAGCATAGAGGCCAATCGGCTGCATGACAAAGAAGTAAACGGTCGTCAAGACTTCGCCATAAAAAGTCGCATCCATGGCCAAAATCAAATAGATAGCAGAGTTAATAGCCCCAAAGAGATAATTGCTTGCACGACCTTCTGCTACCAAGATAACACAGACAATCCCAGTCCAAGATGCAAACAAGCTTAACCAATCATGACTATCTATATTTTGAGTGAATTCCAAGATAAAGGGAACACTTGACAAGGCGATGAGATACAACCACTGGAAGAGGCTACGACCGACAAAGAGATCTTTCCAGAGCAAGTGCATGATTCCTGCAAAACCGATTTTGCGAGCTTCTGCATGAACATTTTTAAAGTTTTCGATAAATTGTGTGATTTTTTCAGTTAGTTTTTTCATATGTTTCTCCTATATCTGCTTGGTAAATGGCATCAATATCCACTTTTGCTGCTTCATAATTTCCTAGATAATCCTCAGCTAGATAAACTAGTGGAATGTTTGCTAAATATCGCTCTCTCGTCTGGTCCAAATGCTGGGAAAAACTATGACGAATATGGTCTTCTGCCATAGTCATATCTCTAAATCCGTCATTGACATAGGAGCCAATAGGTTGCACAAAGAAAATCAAGTCCCATTTTTCCTTAGCCAAGATCGAGGCAAAGAGATTATCAAAAGTCTCTCCCGATAAGTCCCCTTGATCCTCTGACTCCATGTAATAATCATAGTAGCCCTTGGTTACTAAGGAGTTGGTGTCTGCTATCACCAGTCCCCTATTGGCATTACTGTCAATTAACTTAGAGGTCTGGTCATACTGCCACAACAGGAGATAATAGTAATCCTTTGGAGTCAATTCATCGTCGCGGACATTGTTTTTGATCTGGTACTCACGTGCATATTCCAAGCTGACTGGTGCATCGTAATACCTAGCCAAATCCTTGGCCAGAGTGGTCTTCCCATTGCTAGCACTTCCCATAATCAACACTTTCTTTGTAAACTGACGTCGGAAGGGTTGAGCAATATATTTCCAATATTTGCTTGGGTTTTCTCGAATCATAGTCTCTGAGATACCAAACTTTCTTTCTTGCAAGACAGTCTCAAAGCCACGATTTGATAATTCTTGCTGATAGTCTGCTTCTCCCACAAAGAAGATCAGTTCTTGTTGGGTTTCATCATAAGAAATCTCCGCTAACATTTTGTCCAACCACTCCTGCCAACCCATAGGGTAACGGGGAAGATTGGTCTCATCTAACTTACAAACCGAGGTCAACGTCATCATCACCAAAGGCCTCTCGGATATATCGAAATCTTTTTTGAAGCGTTAAACCTACCTGCTCCCCTCTATCTCCCTCATAGCCTGAAACGACAACCCAGACCTGGTCACACTGCCGCTTGGCTCGCTGGATCAGATCGATATGACCCTGATGAAGCGGAGCAAATGTCCCAAATATCACTGCTGTTTTCTTTTTCATAAACGCATTGCCTTTTTATAGTTTTTGATATTTTTATTATCTATGTTTTTATTATAAACTATATTTTTGTTTTGTCAATAGTTTTTATCATTTTTATAAAAACATTGCGAAAAAGAGAACCAAGTGAAAGTTCTATAATGAAGTTAGCCACCCAGCCCTCCTAAAAATTAGATGGTTCAACTAGCTGATAGCTAGCACTCGATTTCATTTGATAAGAGGCTTGATGCTGTTAGGCTGACAAGCCAAGGCTAAGATTAGCCTTGGTTTAGCTGACAAAACTGCTTCAAGGGTTCCTCTTGTCAAATGAAAGCTCTTCTAGGCATAAGAAAACACCTCTGTGTTATACTTGTTGTTCAATCACAAACACAAGAAAGGCACAGAGATGAAAAACCATTATACTACAAAAGCCAAACGTTTGACAATCGATAGCCGTCGTTTAATCGAACGATGGAAAAAGGAAGGGAAATCAAATAGAGAAATCGCCTCTTTACTTGGAAAAGCTCCTCAAACTATCCATACTGAAATCAAGCGTGGGACAGTCCGACAATGTCTTGGAAAAGGACGCTTTAAAGAGGTTTATTATGCCGACTATGCTCAACAGTCTTATGAAAATAATCGCAAGCGCTCGGTCAAGAAATCAAGATTGAACAAGGAGCTGAAGGAAAAGATTCTCCACTATCATAACCAAAAATTTTCGCCTGAAATGATGGTGATGGCTAAAGGGGTTAACGTGGGAATTTCAACCATTTACTATTGGATTCATCATGTAAAATTGGGGTTAAGCAAGCAGGATCTGCTTTACCCTAGAAAAGGAAAAGCGCTTAAGAAACAAGCTAGCACCAATTTTAAATCCGCTGGTCAATCTATCGAACAGCGTCCTGAAGCTATCAATCTGCGATTGGAGAATGGGCATTATGAGATTGATACGGTTCTGCTTACAAGAGTGAAAAATTATTGTTTACTGGTCTTAACTGATCGAAGGACTAGGCATCAAATTATCCGATTGATTCCAAATAAAAGTGCTGAGGCGGTCAATCAGGCTTTAAAACTCATCTTAAAACAAGACAAGATTCTGTCCATCACGGCAGATAATGGTACAGAATTTAACCGCTTGTCTGATGTATTTTCTGAGGAACATATCTATTATGCGCACCCCTATGCCTCTTGGGAAAAGGGGAACTGATGAGAATCACAACAGGCTCATTCGGAGATGGTTACCTAAGGGAACTAAGAAAACGACTCCCAAAGAAGTCGCATTCATCGAAAATTGGATTAATAACTATCCTAAAAAATGCTTGAACTACAAATCACCCAGAGAAGACTTCTTCATGGCTAACTTGAACTTGAAATTTGGCAAAAGAGAATCAAGATTACTCCTGATTCTCCATTTTTATGCAATATCAAATTTCAATTGGCCTGCTTTGACACCAATCTTAAGTGTGCTGCCTGCCACCAAATCTCCCTTAAGAAGAAGTTCTGCCAACTTGTCTTCCACTTCTGTTTGCAGGGTTCTGCGAAGTGGACGAGCTCCCATCTCTGGGTCATATCCTTGATTTGCCAACAATTTCAGTGCAGAAGCTTGTAATTTCAAGTCAATGCCTTTTTCAGCCAAACTTGCCACTAAAGGTTTGACCATAATCTTCACCACTTCCTGCATATGGTCACTAGACAGGCTATGGAAGACCACCTTTTCATCAATACGGTTGATAAACTCAGGTCTATAAGCCTTTTTCAGCTCTTCAAACATGCGTTTTTCCATATTTTCCTGGTCAAAACGAATATCCTTAGCTCCAAAACCGACGGTCTTGTCATCCCGAAGGGCTGTCGCACCAAGGTTTGACGTCATGATGATAATGGTATTTGAAAAGTCAACCTTGCGGCCCTTGCTATCGGTCAAGACACCATCATCCAAGACCTGCAAGAGCACATTAAAGATATCTGGGTGGGCCTTCTCTACCTCGTCAAAAAGGAGAACGGAATATGGTTTGTTGCGAACCTTCTCGGTCAACTCCCCACCTTCTTCATAACCCACATAGCCCGGAGGAGCTCCGTTGAGACGACTGGCTGCAAATTTCTCCATATACTCACTCATATCAAAGCGGATAAGGGCTGATTCGTCATCAAAAAGAACTTCTGCTAGAGCCTTGGCTAATTCAGTTTTTCCGACACCCGTAGGCCCTAGGAACATAAAGGAGCCAATCGGACGCTTGTGACTGCGAATCCCTGACTGATTGCGGCGAATCGCACGACTAATACTTGAAACAGCTTGATCTTGACCGATGACACGTTTGTGCAGTTCAGCTTCCAGATTCAGGTATTTCTTGGCATCAGTCTGAGTCAGTTTTTGGACTGGGATACCTGACAAACGACTCAAGGTGGTCAAAATATCAGCCTCTGTCACCAAGTCTTTATAGACAGGCACTTGCTCTTCTTTTGCGATTAGCTGGGCTGCCTGTTTCCACTTGCCATCCATCAAGGCCTTGTCAGCTGGACTCAAGCCTGAATCGTCTGCTTTTACATGCTTAGCCTTATTTTGCACTGTTGCTGCTGCTTCATCTAAGAGGTCGATAGCAGAGTCTGGCAAATGGCGACTAGTCAAGTAACGATGGGCCATCTTAACGGCTGTTTCGACCGCTTCATCTGTGATTTGCACACGGTGATGTTTCTCATAAGTCGCCTTCAAGCCTTGCAAAATGGCCATGCTGTCTGCCACACTTGGCTCTTCAATCGTCACTTTAGCGAATCGACGAGAAAGGGCCGCATCTTTTTCGATGTGTTTTTGGTATTCTTCCTGAGTGGTGGCACCAACCGTTCTCAAAGTTCCACGCGCCAAGGCTGGCTTCAAAATATTGGCCGCATCCAGAGTCGAGTCAATCCCGCTACCAGAACCCATGATAGTGTGGAGTTCATCGATAAAGAGGATGACTTGGCCATCTTCTTCAATATCCTTGATGATATTGTTCATGCGTTCTTCAAAGTCACCACGGAAGCGTGTCCCTGCCACGACATTCATCAAATCCAGCTCTAACACGCGCATCTTAGCCATTTCCGCAGGCACATCTCCACTAGCAATACGCTGGGCAAGACCAAGCGCCAGAGCTGTTTTTCCGACACCAGCATCCCCAACCAAGACAGGGTTGTTCTTAGTCTTACGGCTCAAGATTTGAATCATACGTGAGATTTCCTTATCCCGACCGATGACTGGTTCTAACTTGCCAGAACGCGCTTGCTCTGTCAAATCATGCGTATAGTCCTCGAGACCACCACTCGGAGTCTGGGGCATACCCATCATATTGGCCATAGAATTTTGTTTGTCAGCCACAGTACGATGGCGTTGACGTAAAGCCTTGAGGTCTTCACGAGTCCAGCCTGCTCGTTCTTCTAAATTTCGACGAAGAGCAGCAATCTTAACCTGATCTTTCTTGTCTTCATAAGAAAAACCAGCCCTCTCCAAGATACGAGTCGCCAAGGCATTGCCATCATGCAAAATCGCATAGAGGACGTGCTCCGTCCCTAGCACCTTAGCATGGACCACTGACGCTACATACTCTGCTTCGTCAAAAAGAACCTGCAAACGATGGGAGAACGGCAACTCCGTAAAAGTTTCATCCTGGCTATAGTCCGTTTCAGTCAGTTCCAAAGCGACTTCTTCTAAACGGTCCATCTCATATGGATAATCATTTAAAGTCGCCCCTGCCACACTATAACTGTGATTGGACATGGCAATCAACAAGTGCCAAGACTCTAGGTAACCAGCTCCAAAATGACCAGCAACCATGTAGGCACTTTCGATACATTCATTCAATGCTTTTGAATAGTTCATCTTACTTCCCTTTTCTATCTACCTCTTGTATGACCTGGCGTAGCATGTTTGCACGAAGGACTGGAGCTTCTTCTCCTAGAACGCGATCCAAAGCTACTGATACTAGCAAATTCATCTCTTGCTTGGTCATCAATTCCTGCTCAACCAAAAGCTGGAGAATATCCTCATAAGTTTCTTGACTAACTCGCTCGCCAATCGAATAAAGAAGCTCTCGGAGCATTTCATGATGACTAGAAAACTCAATCCGTCCTATACGAATATAACCTCCGCCACCACGCTTACTTTCAACCAAGTAGCCTCTACTTTCCGTAAAGCGTGTCTTGATCACGTAGTTAATCTGACTAGGAACAACCTGGAAGGTATCTGCCAACTGACTTCGTTGCAACTCCACGATACCAGATTGATCTAAAATCGCCTTGATGTAGGCCTCAATATGATCCGATGTATTTTTAAATCTCATTACAAACCCACCTCTCTTTGAACCTTGACTATCTTTGACTATTATACCGAAATTTTCTCATTTTTAAAAGAAAAAGGGCGCTGGTAAAGGATAATCTTCACCAACTCCCTATTTTTCTACTTATCTAAGCCTAATTCTACCAAAATTTGACGTTTATAGGCAATCTTTTGGACTTCTTTGTCCTCATCTTCAGACCAATCTAGTTTAATTTCTGAAACAATCTGCCCAGGTCGATTTTTCAAGATATAGATGCGGTCGCTGAGACTGAGGGCCTCCTCGATACTATGCGTAATGATCAAGGTTGTTAGCTGCAACTGCTTGTGAATCTCAAGGTACCAAGCGTGGAGTTCCATCTTAGTCATCTCATCCAAGGCGCTGAAGGCCTCGTCTAAGAGAAAGAGCTTGTGCCCAAAAAGATAGGTCCGTAGTAAGGCTACACGCTGGCGCATCCCTCCGCTGAGTTCATGGGGATACTTGTCCCGTACAGCTGTCAACTGGAAGGTCGCAAGAATTTCATCTGCGCGAGCAATAGCTTCTGCCTTATCCACCTTTTGAATCAAGAGGGGCAGAATGATATTACCAAGCACCGTCTTGTGCTCCAAGAGCAGATCCTTTTGTAACATATAACTCACGCGCCCCTTGGGATTTTCTTCACCATCAAGGACAATTCTCCCTGACTGAACTTCTAAAATCCCCGCAATTAAGTTGAAAAGCGTAGTCTTACCAACACCACTTGGGCCTAGGATGGAAACCACTTCACCTGAAGTGACTTTCAGATTGATATCCTCTAAAATCCTCTCCTGACCATAGGCATAACTGACGTGTTCTAGTCTTATTTCTGTCATTATTTCACAAATTCGTTGGTGAAGCCTTTGTCTGTCAAGTCTTCTTTAAGGATACCATTTTCTTTATCCCATTTGTAGAAAGCATTCCAGCGAGCTGCGTCAAATTGACCCCATTTTTCCTTGTCGCTTGCGTATTCTTTTGACAAGTATTTTTGAGATTCAATGACAAAGTCACGTTTTTCCTGAAGTTCAGGTGCATTTTTGATGAGGATATCAGCTGCTTCTTCTGGATGCTCCATAGCATATTGGTAACCTTTTTTGATGGCTTGGATGACTTTACGAGCTTCTTCTTTGTTATCTTTCAGATAGTCGTTGTTTGCGATGATAACTGGTGAATAGTAGTCAAACTCCTTGACATAGTCTTTCAAATACATGAAGTTAGCATCTACACCTTGAGATTTAGCAAGTATACCATCCCAACCGTAGTAAATCCAAGCAGTGTCAAAGACACCATTGGCAATAGGTGTGATAGAGTTTGAGTCGTTATTTGGTACTTTTTCTACCTTCTCAAAGTCCCCACCTTGTGATTCTACCAATGTTTTCAACATAGCAAGTTCAGTTGGGTCATTCCAAGTCCCGTATTTCTTACCAACTAAGTCTTTTGGACTGCTTACATTGTCAGATTTACGTGAGATGATTCCTGATGTATTGTGTTCAACAATAGCTGCAACGGCAGTGATTCCTGCTCCTTTTTCCAATTTTTTAGCCATGTAGTCTTGGAAATACACTGCAAATGGTGCCTTACCATTGATAACCAAGTCAGATGAGCTTTCTTCTGGTGGCAATTTCAAATCAACATCCACTCCAGCTTCTTTGAAATAACCTTTTTCCTTGGCAACATATAGCCCTGTGTGGTTAGTATTTGGTGTCCAGTCTAGGATAAAGTCGATCTTCTTGAGTTCTGCCTCTTTGTTATCCTTAGAAGCAGTTCCTTGACCACAAGCTACAAGCACGACAGCTACAAGAGCTGTTAAAACAGTTAAAAACACTTTCCATGTTTTCTTCATTTTGATTTCCTCTTTTCTTTTTTGAAACATTCTTATTCTACGAACGTTTCCATTTAATAACATATTTTTCACTGACATCAACCAGCTTCATACCGAGAAGACTGATAATCGATACCAGAATAATAATAGCAAACATGGTATCATACTGAAACAGTTTCTTGGACTGAATCATGTAGACACCTAGTCCTTCAAAGCCTCCCAACCACTCAGATACCACTGTTGTGATAAAGGCGTAGGAGACACTGACCCTCAGACCTGCATAAAAGTAAGGCAGGCTGACTGGAATTTTAAAATGCCACAGGATTTGCCAAGGCTTGGCCCGCATCAGACTAAACAAGGTCAGCATATCCTTGTCACAATGCCTAAAGCCGTCCAAAATACTGACGATGATAGGAAAAGTGGTCGTCAAGATAATCAAGACAATCTTGGGCAGAATCCCATAACCTAGCCACAAGACCAGAATAGGGGCTATGGCAATGGTCGGGATAGTCTGAACAACCACCATCATAGGGTAAATCAGGTCATTGAGCCAAGTCAAACTATCCATGAGCACAGCCATGAGACAGGCAATCAAGACTCCCAAAATCAGCCCCAGTAAAGCCACTCTCAAAGTCGCCCAGCTATGGTGCCAGAGAAATTCTCTATCACGCACAAAAGACTGGAGGATTTCAAGAGGTGTCGGCAGGATAAACTTGGGGAGAAGTTTAAGAAAACCTGCTAACTGCCAGATTGACAAGACTCCCAGAAAACCCAATAGACTAATGTGTCGTCTCAGCATACTTTTCAAGCTTCTCATCAATACTTAAAATCTCTCCTACATTTATTTTGACATTGGCAAAGACATTATCTGCCTCCTGCCCTGCCACTTCCAGCGCTTCTTTTAGAATGCGCATAAGCTCATCAAACTCCCCTTCCAAGACCGTTTCAAATGGTGTCACCACCATGGTCACTTCTTGAGCTTGCAGATAAGCAATGACCTGATCAATAACAGCTATCCGATCAATCCCCTGTGCTAGGGGTAAAACTTGCAAGGCGATGCTTGCTTTCATAAAAACCTCCTCTTCTCGTTTTCCTTTGACAAAAAGAAAAACCTTTACCATATATGGAAAAGGTGCAAAATCAGACTAAGTATCGTTCCCTCCGCTGGCATTACCCAGATCAGGTGCGGTCGAAGTTTAACACTTCCTCTCAGACTGTACACAGACTCCCATATATTATATGTATATATGATAGCGCAAAATAAGAAAAATGTCAAGGAAATTGCTTAATCGAGTAGGGGATAATCTTTAGCCCCTCTCACACCACCGTACGTGCCGTTCGGCATACGGCGGTTCAACTAACTTTTAACGCATGTCGTTCAAGGTAATAATCCAAACACGAAACCAGTCCACGTTTTTCAAGGACTGGTTTTGATATAGCACGTTTAGTACCGACTTCTGAGCTACTAATTGATAATGGTCACCCCAGCCAGATACCTTATCTGCTATCCATTTAGGAACTCCTAACTTAAGCAATCCCCATAGTCGTCTCGATTTCTTCTTCCATTGCTTCCAGATAATCACTCGTAGGCGAGTACGCAAGCGCTCATCTATGCTGGTGACAATACTTTCCATATTTCCCAATGAGAAATAGTTTATCCATCCTCGAATGGACAAATTCAGTTGTTCAATACGTCTTGTTAGGTCTATACTCCATTTCCTCTGTGTTAGTTTCTTCAATTTAAACTTAAATCTCCGAACACTATCTTGATGGGGACGACTTTTCCAACCATCTGATGATTTCCAGAACCCAAAACCTAAGTATTTCAGCTCTCTTGGTCTGGTAATCTTAGTCTTGGTCATATTTACTTTCAAACCTAGCCGTTTCTCAATAAAACGACTGACTGAATACATCACACGCTTAGCGGCTGCCTCGCTTCCGACCGTCATCACACAATCATCTGCGTAGCGCACAAATCGAAGTCCCCTCTTTTCTAATTCCTTGTCCAATTCATTAAGCATGATATTGGATAAGAGAGGAGATACATTTCCTCCCTGTGGTGTGCCAACTAGCGTTTTATGACGTTGACCGTTAATGATAACACCTGAATGAAGATACTGACGAATCAAGGATTCCCTATCTCCGTCTTCGATTATGTTATGTACTAAGGACATCAATCTATCTTGAGGAACCCTATCGAAAAATTTCTCTAGGTCTATATCCACTATCCACTCATAGCCGTCATTTAAGTACTCTAAGAGCTTGAACAATGGCTTGTTGGATTATCCTATCCATCACTGTCGGAATCCCAAGCTGAAGGACACCTCCATTGGGTTGGGGGATTTCAACTCGCAGGACTGATTGAGGTTTGTATTTCCTCTGTTTTCAGCTCCTTAGTCAAGCGCCAGTTTTGTCTGAGATAGTCATCCATCTCTTCGATAGTCATTCCATCAATCCCAGCTGAGCCCTTATTGGATTTTACTTGATTGTAAGCTTCCAGCATATTTTCGCGTGATACTATCTTATCTAGCAATTTTGACATGTGCCTATTCCTTTCTTGTTTTGGTGCCTGAGGGATATCTTATATTGGTGAACCTTCATCTAGTCAATACGTGACAGAGTCCAGTTCTATCAGACCGTTCGTTTTACAGACACAAGTAAAGTAGGATTACTTCGATCTGTCGTTTTCTCTTTCTAGCGACAGACCTCAAACAGTCTCTCCCCAGACTGTTTGAGTATTCACCCCTTCGCTCCACTTCCATTACAGAAGTTTCCTCACTACTATGGGTTCGGCTGACTTCTCATGATTCCTTGTTACTACGCTTTCAGAGCTCATGAGACCTCACGGGATAAGTCCTACATCTTTCCTCGTTTATACAAGATATGAGGACGTTAAAAGGTTAGAGTTAAAATAGGAAATCTGACGCAGAGTCTTTAGACTCTAGAAAGATTTATCTTTTTCACACAAACCTTAGTCCGAATTCAATTACTCTCGTGATTTACGCATATAGGTTACGACCACCTTTTTGGACTTTAAGGTTTCGCGCCCCCTATCCGCTATATACGCCTTACTATCACCTTCCTGTTCGTAGAGCCACGATTTCACTATCCCTTCCTCTGACGATTCTTATTTCCAGCGTCAGACTTAAAACGGTCTATCCCCAGACCGTTTTAATCCGCTACCTCACGATAGTCAGGCTTGGGAATCGCTATTGGGTTCATAAGTAGCAGGTGCCCACCGAGGACTTACACCTCAGATGCACGACATGCCCGTCGTACCAGAAAAGAGCAGGAAAAATTTCCTACTCCAATTTTCTACACTCGTTCTCCATCACTGTTTACTCTGTAGCCATCCACCGTCGTATTAACAGCTAGGGCACCTGAAGAGTAAGAATAATACCACTTACCAGAAACTTGATACCAGCCTGTTTTCATTGCCCCTGAACTATCCAGATAATACCACGAGCCATTTTCCTTTAACCAGCCTGTCTGCATTTCACAAGATGATTTCAAATAATACCAGCTAGAACCATCTTTCAGCCATCCCGTTGATTTAGACCCATTTGATTTGAAATGATACCAACTACCATTTATTTTCTTCCAACCAACAGTCAATCCAGTATTTGAGCTATAATTAGAACTATTTACTGATTGGTTCTGATAATTCTGTGAAGAAGCCACTCCTTCTAGCTGGATATAACGACGACTTCCGTTATAAGCCGTATAACTCAACCACTTGTAGCCATCTTTTTCGAGAATTTGATCATAATGAACCTTCTCCCCAGGATAATAGTAATCAATCACAGTTGCGCTAGCTAGAGGTTGATTTTTGATAGCTGACTTAGTCTTAAAATAATGTGTGCCCCCTGTTGAAGCTAAGGATTGACTAGTCCCAACACTGCCACCAGCCAAATCTTTAAAATGAATAAATCCTGTCATCGTATTTGCTTTTATACTTCGTTTATTATAGGCTTCTGTATAACCATAGTTATATTCCTCGATCTCAATCTGATCTCCCATTACATTTGACACCCAGGCAACATGCCCATAAGTTCCTGCAGTAGACCAAGCAATGGAGCCAATCGTCGGTGTATTATCTACACGATAGCCTTCACGACGAGCACGATGCCCCCATTCATTCGCATTTCCATAAGCCCTTGGAATCTCAAAACCATTGACATTACTCAAACGAAAGGCTGCGAAAGAAGTACACTGACGAGAATACATGCGCCACTGATCAATCTCCTGGCTCCCATTTTTATAATAAGCAGGATAATCATCTCCACGCGCAATCGATCCATTCCCTCCAGAGTAGGCATAGACACTATCACCCGCTGCTAGCATCAATCCTACTACTAAAAAAGAAACAAGCTTTTTAACTGACATCTTCAAGTAATAACTTGTCCCTCTTGCTATAAACGGTAAAATTTTCATTCTTCCTCCTTGAAAAATAATATAAATCGAAGATTGCCTTCACTTAAACTATTCGGAGAAAAAAGAAAAAGTGAGAAAATTTCTCACTTTAGTCCAGATAATGAATCAAATTCTTTTCTGTAAGGATATCTGAGTAGGTAAAGGATTCAACGTAAACATTAGCTTGTTTATCTCCTTCAACGTTCCCAAATTCCACAATAAATAGGGATGGATAAACTTCAATTAACTTACCCAATCTATTTTTTTGGCGCTTGCGCCCATTTTCCAAAGTCATTTCAATTACATGACCCTCATGCGCCTTGATTTCCTCTTTGATTTTTTTCATCTTGGCTACATCTGTAAATGCATCTGACATCTTATGCCTCCCTCTTTGAGATACTTGAAAATTTATTGTATTCTTTTTGGAAAATCAATTCCACAGTTCCACGAGCTCCACTACGGTTTTTCTCGATAATAACTTCCACCTTATTATTTGGTATGCCTTCCTCTTCTTCACCACCACGCTCATAGTAATCGTCGCGATAAAGAAAGGCTACGATATCAGCGTCCTGCTCGATAGACCCAGATTCACGAATATCAGACAAGACTGGTCTTTTATCCTGACGTTGTTCTACACCACGAGACAACTGACTCAGAGCGATTACTGGAACCTTCAGTTCCTTGGCTAGGATTTTCAACTGACGTGAAATTTCTGAAACTTCTTGTTGGCGGTTTTCTCGCCCAGTTCCCGTGATAAGCTGCAAGTAATCTATCAAAATCAAACCTAGATTGCCCGTTTCTTGAGCCAGTTTACGAGAACGAGAACGAATCTCTGTAATTCGAATCCCTGGCGTATCATCGATATAGATACTTGCGTTTGCTAGGTTCCCTTGAGCAATGGTATATTTTTGCCACTCCTCATCGGTCAATTGACCTGTACGGATAGAATGCGACTCAACCAACCCTTCTGCCGCTAACATACGATCGACTAGACTTTCCGCACCCATTTCCAGCGAAAAGATAGCAACCGTTTTGTCCAACTTAGTCCCAATATTCTGAGCGATATTCAAGGCAAAAGCTGTCTTACCAACCGTAGGACGAGCTGCTAGAATAATCAACTCCTCCTCGTGTAGACCAGTCGTCATATGATCCAAATCACGATAACCTGTCGCAATACCTGTAATATCGGTCGTTTGTTGCGAGCGAGCTTCCAGATTTCCAAAGTTGACATTCAACACATCTCGAATGTTCTTAAACCCGCTTCGATTAGCATTTTCACTGACATCAATCAGGCCTTTTTCTGCCTGAGCAATGATTTCATCAGCTGGTTGCGACGCTTCGTAAGCTTGGTTGACAGACTCTGTCAACTTAGCGATTAATCGCCGTAACATAGCCTTTTCTGCAACGATTTTAGCATAATACTCCGCATTAGCAGAAGTTGGCACAGAATTGACAATCTCAACTAGGTAAGACAGGCCACCAATATTCTGTAAATCCCCTTGATTATCAAGAATGGTGCGAACCGTTGTTGCATCTATGGCATCACCACGATCGGATAAATCGACCATGGCTTGGAAAATCAAACGATGGGCATACTTAAAAAAGTCCCGAGACTCAATGTATTCTCGCACAAAAACAAGTTTACTCTCATCAATAAAGATAGCCCCCAAAACAGATTGCTCAGCTAAGATATCTTGAGGTTGTACTCGTAACTCTTCTACTTCTGCCATCAGACTTCCCTTCCTTTTACAATCTTGTCAAGAAGGTGTAAACTTATCCTTCTTTCACACGAAGATTGATTACACTTGTGATATCTTGATAGATTTTCACTGGCACATCAATCAAACCAACCGCTCGAATCGGAGCTTGTACTTGAATATGACGTTTATCAATCTTAATTCCAAATTGCTTTTGCAATTCTTCTGCAATCTTCTTATTGGTAATAGAACCAAAGGTACGACCATCTGGACCAACTTTTTCAACAAATTCTACAACCGTTTCTTCTGCTTCAAGCTGGGCTTTAATTGCTTTTGCTTCTGCAATCATCTCAGCGTGAGCTTTCTCTTCAGATTTTTGTTTACCACGAAGTTCACCTACAGCTTGAGCAGTCGCTTCTTTTGCTAGGTTCTTTTTGATAAGAAAGTTTTGCGCATACCCTGTTGGTACTTCCTTAATTTCGCCTTTTTTACCTTTTCCTTTAACATCTGCTAAAAAGATTACTTTCATTCTTCTTTCTCCTTTTCCTTTATTTCATTTAATACAATTTCTGTCAGTTTTTCACCTGCTTCTGACAAGGTTAAATCTTTAATTTGAGCTGCTGCCAAATTAAAGTGACCTCCACCGCCTAACTCTTCCATAATCCGTTGCACATTCAGTTTACTACGACTCCGAGCTGAGATGGATATAAAGCCTTGTGTATTTTTCGCAAGAACAAAACTCGCTTCAATACCTGACATAGCTAATAGGGCATCTGCTGCCTTACTAATAACAACTGTATCATAGCATTTCGTGTCCTTAGCCTCTGCTATTAGTACATCTGAACCTAATTTACGCCCCTGTAAAATCAGTTCATTGACCTCACGATATTCTTCAAAATCTGTCGCAGCGATTTCTTGGATAGCAATACTATCACTTCCGCGCGTTCTGAGATAGCTAGCAACATCAAATGTCCGACTAGTCACTCGTGAGGTGAAATTTTTAGTATCCAACATCATACCAGCCATCAAGACACTTGCTTGCATACGACTCAAACGATTTTTCTTAGAATTTTGGAACTGAATCAATTCCGTTACCAACTCACTGGCACTACTTGCACCACTTTCGATATAAGTGATAACTGCATTATCTGGAAAATCCTGATCCCTTCTGTGGTGGTCAATAACAATGGTTTGGGTAAATAAATCATAAAATTCTTTTGATAATGTTAAGGCTGTCTTTGAATGGTCTACAAGAATCAACAAAGAACGATTGGTCACCATCCCCATTGCATCCTTAACAGACAACAACTTCGTAACTCCTTTTCTAAGAATGAAACAGCTCGTTCAATATCTGGAGACATTTGTTCTTCGTCATAAAGAGCATAGCTATTTTCAATCACATTGCTGGCGAACAACTGCATACCTACAGCAGAGCCCAAAGCATCCATATCTAAATTTCTATGCCCAACTACAAACACTTGATCCACACTACGAATCTTATCAGATATGGCTGTCATCATTGATCGAGTACGGGTACGAGTGCGCTTGATGGACGCAGCCGACCCACCGCCAAAGTAGACTGGATTTTTCGTTTCATCATTCTCCTTGACAACCACCTGGTCGCCACCACGTACTTCAGCCAAGTTCAAGTTGAGCAAAGCAACTTTCCCTATTTCATCATGATTTCCATCGCCATAAGAAAATCCCATACTTAAGGTCAAGGGCAACTGCCTCTGTTTCGACTCTTCTCTGAAAGCATCAATAACAGAAAATTTATCATTCATCAAGCCCTCAAGCACCGTATAGTCAGTAAATAGATAAAATCGATCCATACTTACCCGACGAGAAAACATCATGTATTTTTCTGAAAACTCTGATATAAAATTAGCTACAAAACTATTGATTTGACTAATATCTGACTCAGAAGTTGCATCCTCCAAATCATCATAATTATCCACAGACACAACTCCAATCACTGGTCGACTCGTTACTAATTCATCTGTTATGGCTTGCTCCCTGGATACATCTACAAAATACAAAAACCCAAGAAGAATCCATATGAACAGCATAACGCTTCTCACCCAGCTTAGCATAAGTAGACGGATTTCCTACTGAATCCTTGATAATCGTTTGAACAGCTTCTAAATCAAAATCGCCATCTTCCTTGGTCAAAATCAATTCAGCATAGGGATTAAACCACTCAACCTCTCCAGAAGATAAATTCAATTTCATAACACCTACAGGCATCTGTTCCAATAGAGATGTCAAACTTTCTTCCGCTTGGTGGTTTACATACTGTATCTGTTCTACATCACTCCTTGTATAATGCACTCTCAGTTTCTTAAATAAAAAAACATAGCCTCCTACAAAAAGAAACAAAATGAAAACCGTCAACAGATTATTATTAACAAAAATAATGAAAGTGGATAAGACTCCAAACGCAATCAATCCTACTAGAATAGGAAAAATTGGACTTACATAAAATTTTTTCATTCAAAACCTCTTGGCACCCATTATACCATAATACCCCTCAAAAAGCGACTTTTTAAAAGTGTAATCAGTAATTCTATCAATTATAAGAAAAAGGTAGTTTACAATTCAGTAAACCTACCTTTACACATATTGAAATTAAGATTCTTTAACCTCTAACAAACCAATTTCGCCATCCTCACGACGATAAATCACATTGGTTGTCTGATCTTCAACATCCACATAGATAAAGAAATCATGCCCCAATAAATCCATTTGTAGAATTGCTTCTTCCAAATCCATTGGTTTTAAATCAATTTGTTTTGAACGAACAACTTTAGACTGGACAACATTTGAATCTTCCACCAAAGCATCTGTAAATAATTGACCAGTTGCTACCTTATTTTTATTTTTACGCTCGATTTTTGTTTTATTTTTACGAATCTGACGTTCAATTTTATCAGTTACAAGGTCAATTGAACCATACATATCTTGAGATACATCTTCTGCACGAAGAGTAATAGAGCCAAGCGGAATCGTTACTTCCACTTTAGCAGTTTTTTCACGATACACCTTCAAGTTAACTCGAGCATCCAACTCTTGTTCAGCTTGAAAATACTTTTCGATCTTTTCGAGTTTAGAAACTACATAATCACGAATTGCTTCTGTTACTTCTAGGTTTTCACCACGTATACTATATTTAATCATATGAGTACCTTCTTTCTAAACATTTTTGTTTTTATGATTTTATTATAACGCTTTCATTCTATTTTTGCAAATTTTTTCCTCATCTTACAAGGGAAAATGTTTTTACATCCTTAGCACCAGCTTCTTCCAACAGTTTCTTGACACGATTTATAGTTGCTCCTGTAGTATAGATATCATCTATAAGTAGGATTTTTTTAGGAATAGTGACTCCACTTTTTATAAAGAAAGGAAGTTCTGTCCCCAAGCGTTCTGAACGATTTTTAGAAGAACTGGCTCTCTCTTCTCTTTTCCCTAGTAAATCCAGATACGAAAAACCTGCTGCCTCTACCAAGCCCTCAACCTGATTAAATCCTCTGTTAACATATCTATCAGGACTTAGGGGAATGACTACAAATTGATACTCTTTGTACTTTTTTAACTCCTCACTTAAAACTGAAGCAAACACTTTTCTTAAAAGGAAGTCTCCATCAAACTTATACCGACTGAAAAAATCCTTCATAGCTTGATTGTAAGTAAAAATCGCTCTATGACTGACTTCAACTCCTTCTTTACACCAAAATTGACAACCTTGACACTTTGTTGACAATCCTATTTTCATACAGTTTGGACAGTGCTCTTCTCCAATCCTCTCAAAAGTAGAATCACAATCTAAACAAAGACAGGAGGCATCATTCTTCAGAAGTAAGAGACTACTAAAAGTTAAAACAGTCTTCATAGTCTGCTCACATAACAAGCACTTCATAGACCAGCCTCCTTATTCATCATCTGAATTTCCTTAATCGCCTTCTTAATTGAAGCATTTAACCCATCATGGAAGAAAAGCAAATCTCCTGTCGGTCTATCCATACTTCGTCCAACTCGTCCACCAATTTGAATCAAACTAGACTTGGTAAACAAACGATGATTGGCCTCTACTACGAAAACATCCACACAAGGGAATGTAACTCCACGCTCCAAGATTGTCGTACTGATAAGTATTGTCAGCTCCCCATCTCGAAAAGCTTGTACTTGCTCTAATCGATCCTCTGTTACAGAAGATACAAAGCCAATTTTCTCATTTGGAAATTGCTCCTGTAAGATTTCTTTTAACTGCTCCCCTTTCTTAATTTCTGAAGCAAAAATAAGTAACGGATAACCTGTCTTTCTCTGCTTATCAATATAGGACTTTAACTTTGGCGACAAACACTTCTTATCTAAGTAGCGATTAAAATCCGATAACCAAATTGGTTTTGGAATAATCAACGGATTTCCATGAAACCGTCTCGGTAAGCTCAATCTTTTTAGTTCTCCTAAACGGACTTTCCTATCTAACTCATCTGTCGAAGTCGCTGTTAAAAAGATTCTCAATCCATTCTCCTTTACACTATTCTTGACAGCATGGTAAAGCGTGGGATTGTCAACATAAGGAAAGGCATCTACTTCATCCACTATCAGCAAATCAAAAGCTTGATAAAACTTCAATAACTGATGGGTCGTCGCAACAACTAGTGGTGTTCGAAAATACGGCTCTGATTCTCCGTGTAGTAAAGATATCTCGCAAGCAAAATCATCTTGCAGGCGCTTGTATAGCTCCAAACAAACATCTATGCGAGGGCTGGCCAAACATACTGCACCACCTTCATCAATCACTTTGGCCACTACTTGATAAATCATTTCTGTCTTTCCAGCTCCTGTTACAGCGTGAACCAAGGTTGGCTCCTGCTTGTCTACTGCTCGAATCAGTCCCTGTGATACCTTCTCTTGAAAAGGAGTTAATTGACCACTCCATTTAAGAACATCTTGCTTCGGAAAATCCTCCTGCGGAAAATAGTATAAAGCTTGATCACTCCTGAATCGCTTCATCAGTAAACACTCCCTACAATAGTAAGCACCGATGGGCAAATACCATTCATCTAAAATAGCACTATCACAACGTTGACAGAAAAGTTTCCCTTTCTCCTTTCTCATTGCTGGAAGTTTCTCCGCCAACTGACGTTCCTCTTTAGTTAATTCATTCTCAGTAAACAAACGACCGAGATAATTTGGATTTACTTTCATACTTCTTTATTCGTAAAAACCTAGCGCTTTAGATGATTTTTTAGTACAATTAAATCATGGAATTTAGAACAATTAAAGAGGACGGTCAAGTCCAAGAAGAAATCAAAAAATCTCGCTTTATCTGCCATGCCAAGCGTTTTATAGCGAAGAAGAGGCTCGTGACTTCATTACTGCCATCAAAAAAGAACACTACAAAGCGACACATAACTGCTCTGCCTTTATTATTGGAGAACGTAGTGAAATTAAACGTACAAGTGATGATGGTGAGCCTAGTGGTACTGCTGGTGTTCCCATGCTTGGGGTACTAGAAAATCACAATCTCACCAATGTCTGTGTGGTTGTGACACGCTACTTTGGTGGTATTAAACTAGGCGCTGGAGGACTAATTCGTGCTTACGCTTAAGCAGTGTCGCCTTAGCTGTCAAAGAAATTGGCATCATTGAAATAAAGGAACAGGCGGGCATTGCTATTCAAATGTCTTATGCTCAGTACCAAGAGTACAGTAACTTTCTTAAAGAACATAATCTCATGGAGCTGGATACAAACTTTACAGATCAAGTCGATACGATGATTTATGTTGATAAAGAAGAAAAAGAAACTATTAAAGCTGCACTGGTAGAATTTTTTAATGGAAAAGTCACTTTAACTGATCAAGGTTTACGCGAAGTTGAGGTTCCTGTAAACCTAGTGTAAACAATAGATAATACAGTGTTTCACTGATATTTCCACCGCTACTTTAATTAGCAAAATAAAAAGATGCGTACCAAAATATACTAGAAAATGAAGCAATTCAAACGAAACCTGATATCGTTTTCCTTTACACCTATTTACTAGAATTAGCTGAACACAATCGCTTAAAAATTAATGGCTTAGACCTGTGATATAAAAAAATCCTATCACTTCGATAGGATTTCTATATTTTACAAATGGTATAGATAGCGTTATACTAGAAATATCTTATACAAAGAGGTATTCATATGTCTATTTATAACAACATTACTGAACTAGTCGGTCAAACACCGATTGTTAGACTCAACAACATTGTGCCAGAAGGTGCTGCAGATGTCTATGTAAAACTTGAAGCATTTAATCCTGGTTCATCTGTAAAAGACCGTATTGCCCTTAGCATGATTGAAAAAGCTGAACAAGATGGTATTCTGAAACCTGGTTCTACTATTGTTGAAGCAACAAGTGGAAACACTGGTATTGGACTTTCATGGGTAGGGGCTGCTAAAGGGTATAAAGTTGTCATCGTTATGCCTGAAACTATGAGTGTAGAACGCCGTAAGATTATCCAAGCCTATGGTGCTGAACTCGTCCTTACGCCTGGTAGCGAAGGAATGAAGGGTGCTATTGCTAAGGCTCAAGAAATCGCTGCTGAACGTGATGGCTTCCTTCCTCTTCAATTTGACAATCCAGCTAATCCAGAAGTACACGAAAGAACAACAGGAGCTGAAATACTAGCTGCTTTCGGTAAAGATGGACTAGATGCCTTTGTTGCTGGAGTGGGTACCGGTGGAACGATTTCTGGTGTTTCTCATGCACTCAAATCAGCAAATTCAAACATTCAAGTTTATGCAGTGGAAGCTGATGAATCTGCTATTCTATCTGGTGAAAAACCTGGTCCTCACAAAATTCAAGGTATCTCAGCTGGATTTATTCCTGATACACTTGATACTAAAGCCTATGATGGTATCGTTCGTGTAACATCAGATGATGCTCTTGCACTCGGACGTGAAATTGGTGGAAAAGAAGGCTTCCTTGTAGGGATTTCCTCAGCTGCAGCTATCTACGGAGCCATCGAGATTGCCAAAAAATTAGGTACAGGTAAAAAAATCCTTGCTCTAGCACCAGATAACGGTGAACGTTATCTCTCTACAGCACTCTATGAATTTGAAGTTTAGTCTCCTAAATACAATTGGCCCTTATTATAGGGCTTTTTATTTTTACCTTGAAAATAGGAAGCTCTCCCTATAAGGATCGACTGCATAGAAAAAAGGAAGCAAATTTACTTCCTTTCTATAATTAGTTATTCAAGGCTGCTGCCATTGTAGCTGCAACTTCAGCTTCAAAGTCGTTTGCAGCTTTCTCAATACCTTCACCAACTTCAAAGCGAGCGAACTCAACTACTGAAGCGTTAACTGATTCAAGGTATGCTTCAACTGTCTTGCTGTCATCCATGATGTAAACTTGTGCAAGAAGTGTATAAGCTTGGTCAACTTTAGTGTTGTCAAGCATGAAGCGATCCATTTTACCTGGGATAATTTTGTCCCAGATTTTTTCTGGTTTGCCTTCTGCAGCCAACTCAGCTTTGATGTCAGCTTCAGCTTGAGCAATCACTTCATCAGTCAATTGTGCTTTTGATCCATACTTCAAGTGTGGAAGAGCTGGTTTGTTAACCATTGCACGACTTTCGTTATCTTGGTCGATAACGTGGTTCAATTGTGCCAACTCATCTTTAACAAATTGCTCATCCAATTCTTTGTATGAAAGAACTGTTGGTTTCATCGCTGCGATGTGCATTGAAATTTGTTTAGCAAGTGCTTCGTCTCCACCTTCGATTACAGAGATAACACCGATACGTCCACCGTTATGTTGGTAAGCTCCAAAGTGTTGTGCGTCTGTTTTTTCAATCAATGCAAAGCGACGGAATGAGATTTTTTCTCCGATAGTTGCTGTTGCAGATACGTATGCAGCTTCAAGAGTTTCACCTGAAGGCATTGTCAAAGCAAGAGCTTCTTCGTTGTTAGCTGGTTTTCCTTCAACGATTGCTTTAGCTGTTGCGTTTACTAACTCAACAAATTGAGCGTTTTTCGCAACGAAGTCAGTTTCAGCATTTACTTCAACAACTGCTGCAATGTTACCGTCAACATAAACACCAGTCAAACCTTCTGCAGCAACACGGTCAGCTTTCTTAGCTGCCTTAGCCATACCTTTTTCACGAAGCAATTCAATCGCTTTTTCGATGTCACCGTCTGTTTCTACAAGCGCTTTTTTAGCGTCCATAACTCCGGCACCAGATTTTTCACGCAACTCTTTTACAAGTTTAGCTGTAATTTCTGCCATTTTGATTCTCCTATATTTTTTAAAAATAGGAGAGCCGGGCTAAGCCCCGCCCTCCTAGGTAATTACTAATTATATGAATTAAGCGTTGTCGCCTTCTACAACTTCAACGATTTCTTCAATTGAATCTGCTTGAGCTTCTGAAGCTGCAAATTCTGCTTCAACTGCTGCTGCATCTTCACCTTGACGTCCTTCGATGATAGCGTCAGCCAATTTAGCTGTGATCAATTTAACAGCGCGGATAGCATCATCGTTAGCTGGAATGATTACATCGATATCATCTGGATCAGTGTTTGTGTCAACCATGGCTACAACTGGGATTCCCAATTTCTTAGCTTCTTTAACAGCAATTTGCTCTTTATGTGGGTCAACTACGTACATAACATCTGGGATACGAGGCATATCTTCGATACCACCCAAGAATTTTTCAAGACGTGCACGTTGTTTGTTAAGAAGTGCAACTTCTTTCTTAGGAAGAACTTCGAAAGTTCCATCTTCTTCCATACGTTTGATTTCTTTCAAACGAGCGATACGTTTTTGGATTGTTCCCCAGTTTGTAAGAGTTCCACCCAACCAACGGTGGTTGATGAAGTATTGACCTGAACGTACTGCTTCTTCAGCAACTGCATCAGCTGCTTGTTTCTTAGTACCAACAAACAATACAACTGCATCGTTAGCTGCTGCATCACGCATGAAATCGTAAGCTTGGTCAGCGTATTTTACAGTTTGTTGCAAGTCGATAACGTGGATTCCGTTACGCTCAGTGAAGATGTACTTAGCCATCTTAGGGTTCCAGCGACGAGTTTGGTGACCAAAGTGTACACCAGCCTCAAGAAGTTGTTTCATTGAAATTACTGCCATGAGTATTTCTCCTTTTTGTTTTTTTCCTCTTCTTGACTTCAACTCGCAAAACGACCCAAAGGCAACTGTTTCACAATTCATCAAGAATGAGTATTATCGTTCACACGACAAGTTTCATTTTACCATACTTTTTCAATATTTTCAAGTGATTTTAGCAGATTTTTAAAGTAAGGTAACTATATGAATCATAAAAGAGACTCAAATCGAGCCTCTTCGTTTTATTCATTAGTTTGGATAGATATATGTTACAAAACCTTCTGAAGTCGTAGTAGGATTGAACCATCCACGTTTATTTCCGATTGTACGGTTTCCACCATAGTTTGATTCAGATACTTGGATACTTGTTGATGATGAAACAGCTGTAACCACGGCTACGTGTCCATATCCACCATCATTCCAACATGCAATGGCACCAACTTGAGGTGTAGATCCTGTACGGAATCCTGCTGCAGCTGCACTTGTAGCCCACTGTGCTCCATTACCCCAGTAATCTCCAGCCCAAGGCGCCAATGTTTTAGCTCCCCATGTACACTCACCAGTTGGATAACTTGAAGCATTTGTACTATATGTTGGATGATGTGTCACTGGAGCAGGAGTGTAGCTTGTTGATTCTGTTGAAGCACTGCTTGAAGATGATTCAGACGAACTTGACTCAGATGAACTTGATGAAGAAGTAGTAGATACTGCTTGAACCTGTGCTGTAAAAGTTGTATTTCCAGAAGCAACTACTGTTTGTTGTTGACTTGCTTGTTTAGCTTTATAAGCTGCTTCTGCTTCTGCAGCTGCTTTAGCTTCTGCTTCTGCTGCAGCTTTTTTCTCAAGTAAACTTGCTTTTTCATCCTCTGCAGTAGCCTTTTCAGCAGCAAGATTCAATTCTGCAGCTTTCAACTCAGCTTGTTTTGTAGTTAATGATTGAGCATCATCAGCTAGTTTTTGCTGATTTGCAATAACTGTATTAATTGCATCATTGTTTGCTACTTGTTTTTCAGAAATAGCTTTTTTATCTGCTTTTTGTTGTTCCAACATCTTGTTGTTTGCAGATACGATTTCACTCATTGCAGCAACACGTGAAATAGCTTCTGTAATTGATTTTGAGTTTACAATTGTATTGATGTAATTTGTTGCAGCTCCATTTGTTTGAGCACTACGAGCTTGTTTTTGTAATGAATCATTGCGAGATACAATATTCTTAGAAAGTTCTGTAATTTCACCCTCAAGCTTTTTAGATTCTGCTTGTAGTCTATCATTTTCAGATTGCAAGTTTGATTGCTCTGTTTGAATAGCAGATACTTGCTCCTGAACTTGATCAACTTGTTTTTGTGCTTCTTGTTGTTGTGCTGTTAAGTTACTAATTTTATTATCTTGAGCAGCAATTTTGTCATCAGTAGTTTCTGCATGCGCAGTTGTTAAAACAGCTACTTGAGAAACCATTACTGTACTTAATAAAAGTGACGCTAAGATTTTTTTCTTCATATTACGTAGATACTCCTTCTTTTAAAGACATTACTAGTATACCAAAAAAAGGCCTAATGAATATTACGCCTTTGTTACATTTTTATTTCTTTCTTATAGATAAAATTTTTCAAAAATAAACTGAAAGATAATCATCCACATAAGGTTCAAAATCATTGATGGTACTAAACTATAGACTATAAATAAAGACATACTATCCACAGTTAAACCTACCACTATTGCAAGTATATAAGCTCCCATCTCAAATAGAAAAGTCATGACAATAATTGCCAACATTCTCGTCCAACGATTCAATAAAATAACGCTATTAAATTTATGGAGAAATGCCCCCAATAAGACGAATAACAAAGTCGCAATCCCTATCAAGTGGAAAAAGTAGATGTCATAGACCAAACCCACTACAAAACAATAAGCTAAGTAGAAGTACTCTGATACTTCAATCGTCTCAAATAAGAGAAACAAAAATAGAAAATGACTAGCCAACTGTACATGGGGAAATAATGAGCCCAAAAGCTGACTAATATGGGCATCAATTAGAACAAAGAAAGGAAGCAATAAAAATACTCCAACTCGCTTCAACTGTCTCATTATGAATTCCCCACTAATTCTATCACACTCACATTATGAGTATCTGCACTCAATTTAACAGTTACTTCTCGTGTCAAATAGTCCGTACTATGCGTTGTGGCAACCACTTCACCAACAGGAATATCAGCAACGTTAAAGTTTCCTAATCCACCAGTGATCACCTTATCTCCCGCACTAATATCGCTACTACTATTTAATTGACTAATTTTTAGAACTTCATTTTCCTTGTCATAGCCAACGATAATCCCATAAATTGTAGTAGAACCATGTTGAATTTTAACAGAAATCTTATCAGCATTTTCCGTATTTGTCAGAAGGTTGACCATGGTAGAGTTCTCCTCTACTTTTGAGACACTCCCAATCAAGCCACCATTTGCAATTGCTAACATATTCTCAGAAGCCCCTTTTGATTTGCCTGCATCTAAGGTCAACTCCTGCTTCCAAGATACTGGAGAACGCATAATAACATCTGCTGCCAAAGTCTTTGTAGCTTGCAATTTGGACTTCATATCAAGCAATTGGCGCAGTTGTTCATTTTCCATCTTTAAACTTTCCGCCTCATTTGATTTAACTTCTAATTGGTAAATCTGTTTCTTCAAACTTTCATTTTCATTATAAGTGCGTGTCAAATGAGCCAAATCTGATTTGACAGAATCAAACCACTGAAAAGGTTTTTGCACAACCCTATCAACCACTGAGATTCCATCTCCTAATCTTGTCACAATTGTACTTGAATAAGTCGTCGCTAAGAGAGCTGACACAAGCAGAACAGTGACAAAAACAATAATGACATATTTTGATTTTTTAAAACGGTTCATATCCCTACCTTTATATCAAAAACTGTTACAGTAACTTTTTATCAATTCCTGAAAGCTACTAAGATTTTAAGAAAAATAAGCAACAACCAAGTATGATAATAACAAGAATGGTCAGCGTATCCTTTCGAGTCCATTTCAATTGTCGATATTGACTTCTGCCTTTTCCACCCTGATAACCACGCGCTTCCATTGCGATAGCCAAGGAATCCGCACGTTTTAAACTTGTCGCAAAAAGAGGAATCAAAATGGGAATCATAGCCTTCACCTTTTGAACAATACTTCCTTCTCCAAAATCCACTCCACGCGCTTTCTGTGCATTCATAATCCGCGTCGTATCATCCATCAAGGTTGGGACAAAACGCAAACTCATAGACAGCATCAATCCAATTTCATGAACTGGAACTTTCATACTCTTTAAAGGTGCTAATAGAGCTTCGACAGCTGATGCCAAACTTAAGGGCATGGTCGTTAAGGTTAACAAAGTTGAAAAGAAAATAATCAATACAAAGCGACAAAAGATAATTCCAGCTTGTTGCAAAGCATAATCCGTAATTCTCACAAACGAAAACTCAAATAAAACATTCCCATTAGAAATGAAAAACAGTTGAAAAATAGTTGTGAAGGCAATCAAGAAAAACATAGACTTCAAGCCCTGAATAAAAAATGAAAGAGATACTCCTGACAAAGCAATAAATATCCCTGTCGCTATAAAAAGAATTAGATTCGTCAAGGGATTATTAGCCCAAAAAACGATCAAAATCAGTAGCATCATAGCCAGTAATTTGCTGCGTGGATCCAATCGGTGAACTATCGAATCCCCTGGGATATAACGCCCCAAAATCATACTATCCATTTAGCGACTCCTTGAACTCCTCTATCTTAATCGGTAATCGTTTAAATGACACGCCTCTATCAGCCAATCGTTTACAAAAGGATGTAATTTTAGGTACTCCCAACTGCACTTCTTCCATAAAGACAACATCTTGAAAGACATCACTTGGTTTACCACCCTTAACTAAACGTCCCTTTTCCATCACATAGACTTGATTTGCATATTCAGCAACATCATCCATCAAATGCGTTACCAAAACAATGGTCATCCCTGACTGGTGGAGTTTTTTGAATAAATTCATCAGCTCTTTTCTTCCCAGGGGATCTAGGCCTGCTGTGGGCTCATCTAAGACTAATATGGCTGGTTCCATGGCAAGTATGCCTGCAATGGCCACACGTCTCATTTGTCCACCTGATAGCTCAAACGGACTGCGATCAAAAAGTGATTCATCAATTCCAACCAGAGCCAGTTTCTCACGCGCAATCTGCTCCGCATCTTCTTCAGAAACTCCAAAATTTTGCGGTCCAAAAGCAACATCTTTCAAAACCGTTTCTTCAAAGATCTGATTTTCAGCAAACTGAAATACCAAGCCAACCTGTTTTCTAATTTGACGAATATCTTTGTTTTTAGAAGTCGAGGTGATTAAGGTATCAAAAACTCGTACACTTCCTTGGCTTGGCACCAATAAACCATCTAATAGTTGTAAAATAGTTGATTTGCCGCTACCTGTGTGGCCAATTAAGGCCGTATAAGAACCATCTTCAATCGTCAAGGAAACATCCGACAAAGCTGTTGAAGCTAAGGGAGTTCCTTCTTGATACGTAAAACTCACATTTTCTAGAGCAATTCCCATAGTTTATCCTCTAGCTCACTTTCTGTCAAATAATTTTCAGGCAAATCATAGCCATTCTGGCTCAAAGAATGTTTTAATTGATTAGCAAAAGGATCGTCTAATCCAATTTGATCCAAATCATTTCGAGAGAAAAGCTCCCTTGGACTACTAGTTGATTCAATTGACCCTTTTTTCATGATCAACACACGATCACTCATGGCAACTTCTTCCAAATCATGTGTAATGGAAATGACCGTCATATCATAGTCTTTCCGAATTCCTTTTACTGTCTCAATCAGTTCTCTACGTCCCTCAGGATCCAACATACTCGTTGCTTCATCTAAGATTAAAATAGCTGGTCTTAGGGCTACAACACCTGCAATAGCCACACGTTGCTTTTGGCCACCTGATAGACGCGCTGGCTCTCTCTTTTTAAAGTCCAACATGCCAACCAAATCCAGAGCTTCTTCCACTCTCTTTTTCATTTCTTGACGAGAAAGTCCCTGATTTTCCAAACCAAAGGCAACATCATCTTCAACAGTCGCTCCAACAAATTGATTGTCTGGATTTTGAAAAACCATACCGATTTGACGACGTATATTCCAAACATTTTCCTCAGTCAGCCGTTGGCCATCAATTACAATCTCTCCGGATTCTGCTTCCAGTAAGCCATCAATTAAGCGAACCGTCGTTGATTTACCACTACCATTATGCCCTACAATCGAAAGCCATTCTCCACGTTTCACGTGAAACGTAATATCCTTCACATCGTAATATTCCTGACTTTCCTTATAGCGAAAAGAAAGATTTTTTACATCAATTACTGATTTCATTTCGAACCAAATGTCCCTTTAAATACATAGGCACTACCCTTGAAATAATCATAGCCAGAGTAGATAGTGAAAAACAAGGCTACATAAAGTAGAACTTGACCAAGCAAAGTCCAATGTAATAGCAAGAAAATAATGGCAAACATCTGACTAAAAGTTTTAATTTTTCCAGGCATTGCTGCTGCTAAAACTGTTCCACCAGTTTCAACTAATAAAAGTCTTAAACCTGTCACAGCCAACTCACGACAGATAATCACTGCAACAATCCAAGCTGGAGCCATTCCTAACTCAATCAGCATAATAAAAGCCGACATAACTAGTAGCTTATCCGCCATAGGATCTGCAAATTTACCAAAATTACTAACCACATTCCATTTACGAGCTAAATATCCATCTAAATAGTCTGTAATACTGGCAATAGCAAAGATAATAGCTGCTACCATATGACTCTCTATCGAATTTCCTACTGTTAAAATAAAGATAAAAATAGGTATAAAGAGAATTCGACCTATTGTTAAGATATTTGGAATTTGTTCTTTTTTCATTCGTTTTTCCTTAATTTTTAGTAAAGGTTACAGCGATTTTTCCAGTCTGAGCTGTTAATTTCGATAAATCAACAGTCTGATTGTCTACTGTTAAGGCAACACCTTTGACAACACCTAAAGTAATTGTCACAGGATTTTTAGTTGAAACGCTTGTTTCCGCACTTTTATTATCCGATGATAAAGTCACACCACCCTCAAGATCACTTTCTGAAACACTAACCCAACTTCTAGCATCTGACACTGATAATTGCAATTTTGCAGTTTCCTTGCTCGTTTTATAAGCAACTTCTACTCGATTTCCTTCACCTGATACACTTATAGCAGGTTCTATATTTGAAGAACTACTAGATGAGCTACTGCTTGAAGATGGAGTTACAGAACTAGTCGAACTTATTGCTTGGACTACACTATAACTAGACGCAGACGAACGCTCCGGTTGAGTCTGGAGATAATTCCAAACATAATAAGTCACAAAAATGACAATCGATAGTGCAAAAAGTATAAAATAAAATAAAGGTAAAAATGATGCCTTATTTTTCTTACTTGAACGTCTCCTACCTGTCAACTCGTCTTCATCAACATCTACTTCCTCATAAGTAATCATGCTCCCAGAATCATAAGCATCCAAGACAATTCGCTCATCAAGTTCAACTGCCCACGCATACTTTCTCAAAAAAGAACGAGTATAAAATGGACTAGGAAGTTGATCAAAATCATCAGCTTCCATTGCCTCCAACATATCCAACTGAATTTCTGTTTTTTTATGTAATTCTTCTAAAGTCAACCCTTGGTTAGTTCTAGCTAAACGTAAAACCTCACCAATTGTTTTTTTCCTCATACTTGTCATTCCTTCTTTCTAGTGTCGATTATGATAGGTTGCTATGATGGAAATATTGTAAAATCAACTATGTCACCATCATCTATTAAATGGTGTCCAGCATCAAGGACATCCTCTAAAGTAATTTCCTGTAAAATCTTTGGCAAATCAAAGATTGTCTCACCTTGTCCAAAAGCATCATATTGCGTTGCAATAAATTCAAGAGAGTTCATGCTACTGAAAAATTCTCCAAACATCTCTCTTTTTATAATATCTAAATGATCCTCTGTAATATCTAAATCCTTTGTAAAATTACGAATAGCCTTTTTAAACTGATGAGATAAAGCAACTGGCTCTTTTGTATCCATTGTCAACATAACAAAATGAAAGCGACTTGTTACTTCAACTTCAAGAGATAAGGACGCATCAATTTTACCTGATTCATATAACTTTTGAAAACGATCCGAAGTCCAACCAAACATCATTGCAAACAATAATTTTAATAAAATATGATGTCGATAGCAATCATCCTCAGCAACATCTTGTTTACCTCTAACACCAATCGCTAGTTTAGGAGAAGATACTTCCATTCTCATACTGTCTGTTTGCTTTACATCTTTTAAAACAAACTTTTCTCTTGCTACTTCCTGAACATCTAACTCTTCCAGTTCTTTTCTTTCAAAATAGTCCTGTACTTGATCCACATCAAAATTGCCAACTAAAAACAGAGACATGTTTACAGGTTTGTAAAACCTTGTGAAATTTTCTTGCAAATTAGTTAGATTAATTTGGGAAATGGACTCCTCACTTCCAACTATATCAGTTGCTAAAGGTGTACCAGGATACAAATTCGCTAAAGTTGAAAAGAATAAACACGAATCTGGATCATCTTGATACATTTCTCGTTCTTGCTGAATAATATCCTGCTCTCTTAAAATGGAATCTTCAGTAAAATGTGCCGATGTTACCAATTCATCAAGTAAATCTAAATTCTCTAAGAGATAATCCGTCGATGAAAAAAGATAGTTTGTTTTTGTAAAGCTTGTAAAGGCATTGCTATCTGCACCTAGACTCGTAAAAGCAGACATCAAATCACTAGAATCTTCTCTTTCAAATAATTTATGTTCAAGAAAATGAGCAATTCCTGCAGGATATTTTTTTACATCTCCGTCAATTTCTGTGACAAGCGTATCTATCGAACCAAACTGTACAGTTACACTCCCGTAAACCTCTTTAAATTCCTTTTTAGGCAAAAGAGAAACTGTCAATCCATTTGACAAACGAGTTCGATAAACCATTTCTTTTACAGCTGGATAGTATTTTTCTTCAAAAACAACCTTTGTCATTCTATTCCTTCCATAAAGTAAATCGCCTGTAGTTTCACATTATTAGCTGCTCTACAAATAGCATCTTTGTCAACTTGCTCGAGTTTTGCAATCCAACTTTTAAAGTCTGCTGAAGATTTTCCAAGTAAGGCATTTTGATAAGCACGTTCAATCAATGAACCTTGATTATCTTGAGAAAGCAACAAAGACCGACGAATCATTTCCTTGGTCTGCTCTAGCTCAAGCTCTGTAAAATATCCTTTTTTTAAATCAAGCAGTTGATTATTCATCATTTTTCGAGCCTGATTCCGATTTTCTCTATCAATGCCAGCATACATCCTCAAGAATCCACTAAACAAATCAAGCTGACTTGAAATAGTATAAGCCAATCCAGCATTTTCACGGACATTTGTAAATAATTTAGAATGAGCAAATCCACCAAGTAAACCATTCATTACAATCATGGGTAAATGTTGCCCATCACCATATTCAGAAGGGCAATGATAACCTAATTCCAAAATGGATTGTCCCACATTTTTCCGAACCATACCTTCCTGAAGGACATTTGAATAAGGTTGACAATACTGAACCTTCACATCTCCTTTTCGACCTTTAAAGCCAAATGATTCTAATACATTTTGAATTTCAACCTCATTAAAATCACCTAGGAAAAAGAAATCTATTCGATCACTAGCCAAAAATTCTTGGAAACAAGAATAAGAACTTTGTGGAGTTTCAACTAAAATACGATTTCGTAAATCACTATATTCCAATTGAAGACGTTCATCATGAAAAAATAATTTATCCAATTCTTTATGTGCAAAGTAAAAAGAATCATCCATATCAGCTGCTAAACTTGCTAGCAATTGTTTTTTCTCAATTTCAAATAAGGCCGGATCAAACCCATTATCAACTACTACGGGGGAAAAAAGAGTTTCTTTTACTAGTTCCAAAACCTGAGAAGTTAGCACATTTTTCCTACTCAAAAACTCATCACGAACGTAGGTAAATGTCAATTCTACAATGTGACTTTGCCCTCTTCTGAAACAATTGGTTGACATATCTGTACCGTATAGACTGGCCAAATGTCTTCTCAAATCTTGAGAAGTGGGGTATATCTGATTAGCAGTCTCTAGCATACTCGCACTCAACATGCGACCTGCAATCGTATCAAGAGATAATGGAGCGGTAAAACGCACGGTGATTTTGTTCGTTTTAAACTTCTTTGATTGGATAAAATGTGTTGAAATTCCATGCACTAACTCCATGATTTACCTCCTTATATACAGACTTCTATTATATCACGAAAACCTGAAATTTTCTTGTTCTCTGTAACACTTTTGAAATAAAAATCGCTTACATTACTCCTTGTTTCTCTCACTATTTTTAGGAAAATATGGTATAATACCAAAGATTGAGGTGAATTATGGAATACAAATTATTTGAAGAATTTATTACCCTCCAAGCACTACTCAAAGAACTTGGAATTACACATAGCGGAGGAGCTATCAAATCATTTCTCTCTGAACATTCTGTTTACTTTAATGGGGAATTAGAGAGTCGTCGTGGTAAAAAACTTCGCATTGGTGATAAAATTGACATACCTGACATGAATATTGACATCTTATTGACACAACCTACTTCTGAGGAGCAAGAGGAATATCAAGCTGATAAAGTTGAAAAAGAACGGATCGCTAAACTTGTCAAAGAGATGAATAAGGGATTTAAAAGAGACAAATCGAAACCTACTTCATCACCTAAAAGCAAACAAGCTCCACGATTCCCTGGTAGATAATCATGTGGCTACAACACCTATCTCTCAAAACTTTTCGTAACTACAAAGAGACGAAAATAGACTTTAATCCTAAATTAAATATCTTTTTAGGACGCAATGCTCAAGGAAAAACAAATATACTAGAGGCTATCTATTTTTTAGCCTTAACTCGTAGTCATCGAACTCGAACAGATAAAAATCTCATTCATTTTGATGAGGAACAACTTCATCTTTCAGGTCTAGTTCAGAAAAAAACTGGATCCATTCCCCTAGAAATAGAACTAACACAAAAAGGCCGTGTGACAAAAGTTAATCATTTAAAACAGGCACGCCTTTCAGATTATGTAGGACACATGAATGTTGTCTTATTTGCTCCTGAAGATTTACAACTAATTAAAGGAGCACCTTCAGTTCGACGAAAATTTATTGATATGGAGCTTGGGCAAATTAAGCCAATCTATTTATCAGATTTAACCAATTATAACCATATTCTTAAGCAAAGAAATACCTATTTAAAATCAGCTCAAAAAATAGATGAAACCTTCCTTTCAGTACTAGATGATCAGCTAGTCGATTATGGATGTCGTGTAATGAATCACCGCTTAGATTTTATAAAAAAACTAGAGCATTTTGGTCGTAAGAAACATTTTGAACTTTCTAATCAGATTGAAGAGTTGTCAATATCCTATCAATCTTCTGTAAAGTCAACTGAAAAAGAAGACTTATCAGAATCTTTCAAAATTGCTTTAGAAAAAAGTAGGTCCAGAGATTTATTTAAAAAGAATACTGGTGTTGGGCCTCATCGAGATGACATTTCTTTTTATATAAATGGGATGGATGCTAGTTTCGGAAGTCAAGGCCAACATCGTAGTCTCGTCCTCTCGATAAAATTAGCAGAAATCGAATTAATGGAAAGTATTACTACAGAATCTCCGATATTATTACTTGACGATGTCATGAGTGAACTTGACAACACTAGACAGTTAAAATTATTAGAAACGATTTCTCAGTCAATCCAAACCTTTATAACAACAACAAGCTTAGATCATCTTCAAAATTTGCCAGAAAATCTAAGTATCTTCACTATTCAGGATGGTAAAGTTGCTGTAAATGAAAATTGACAACATTGTAAAAGAACTCCTGTTTTTACTGGAGTTCTTTTCATTGTTTTTTTACATAGAATAATTTGGTGCCTCATTAGTAATTTGTACATCATGAGGATGGCTTTCTTTCAAACCAGCACCAGACATTTCAATAAATTGAGCATTATCGTGTAGCTCTTTAAGGTTCGCTGCACCACAGTAACCCATACCAGAGCGAATACCACCAATCATTTGAAAGACAATATCAGCTGCCGCTCCTTTATAAGCAACACGACCTTCAATTCCTTCTGGAACAAGTTTGTTTGCTTCATTGACAGAACCTTGGAAGTAACGATCACTTGAACCTTTTTTCATAGCAGCGATTGATCCCATACCACGGTAAGTCTTGAACTTACGTCCTTGGAAGATTTCAGTTTCACCTGGAGCTTCATCAGTTCCAGCAAACATTGATCCAAGCATAACTGCATTTCCACCTGCAGCAAGGGCTTTTACAATATCTCCAGAATACTTGATTCCACCGTCGGCAATGATCGTTTTACCATATTCACGCGCAACAGCTGCAGCATCGTAGATAGCTGTTACTTGCGGAACACCAACACCAGCAATCACACGAGTAGTACAGATAGAACCTGGTCCAATCCCAACCTTGACAACGTCTACACCTGCTTCATAAAGGGCACGTGCACCCTCAGCTGTTGCAATATTTCCAGCAATCAAAGTACGATCTGGGAAGTGAGCACGAATCTCAGCAATTTTACGCAAGACACCTGCAGAATGACCATGTGCAGTATCAATAACAATCGCATCCGCTCCTGCCTCAAAAAGAGCCTCTGCACGTTCAAATGTATCTGAAGTAACACCTACTGCACCTGCAACTAGTAGACGACCAAACTCATCTTTAGCAGCATTTGGAAACTCAATAACTTTTTCAATATCTTTGATAGTAATCAAACCAGAAAGACGGCCTTCTTCATCTACCAACGGAAGTTTTTCAATACGGTGTTCTTGAAGAATGCTTTCAGCCGTTGCAAGATCTGTACCTACAGGAGCAGTAACAAGATTTTCACTGGTCATATGATTTGAGATTGGTTGGTTATAGTCTGAAATAAAACGAAGATCTCGGTTTGTCAAAATACCAACCAATTTACGATTTTCAAGTGTTTCAACAACTGGAACACCACTGATGCGATAACGACCCATAAGCTCATCTGCTTCAGCAATTGTATGTTCAGGCGTCAAGAAGAACGGATCAATAATAACTCCATTTTCAGAACGTTTTACCTTACGAACCTCGTCTGCTTGTTGAGCAATTGACATGTTTTTATGGATAACTCCGAGACCACCTGCACGAGCAATAGCAATGGCCATTTGACTCTCTGTAACTGTGTCCATGGCAGCGGTAATAATTGGGATATTTAAAGTCAAATTATCTGCCAATTTAGTTGTTAAATCAGCATCGTTAGGCAACACATGACTTTCAGCTGGAATAAGCAATACATCATCAAAGGTAAAACCTTTTTTCAAAAATTTAGTGTCCCAATTAGACATTCGAAGTTTCCTCTTTTCTTTCTTTTTGAGCTTGACTCTTTTTATATTGTATCTATCATACCATTCTATAAAAATTTGTCAAATATTACAGGGGTAAATAAAAAACTATCTTTTCTTTGAGATAGAAATGATAGTTTCTTGTAAAATAAACTTAGTTAAAGTAATTGAGTCCCATTGCACCTTTAACCTCAGATAGGGTTTGACCTGCTACTTCACGCGCTCTTTCACTACCTTTTTGAAGCATATTATAAACTTCTCCCATATCCTTAGCAAATTCGATACGGCGCTCACGAATAGGACCAAGTTCACGCTCTAATATTTCAAGTAGATAACGCTTGGTCTTCACATCACCAAGACCACCTCGTTGATAATGTTCTTTCATGTCAGCAATTTCTTGAGCATCTTCTGGACGACCAAAAACATCTAGATAATGGAAAACCATATTTCCTTCAATTTTACCTGGATCCTCAACGCGGATATGATCTGGATCTGTATACATACTCATCACTTTTTTACGCAAAGTATCCGCATCATCAGCTAAATAAATACCATTATTGAGTGATTTAGACATTTTAGCATTTCCATCTAAACCAGGCAAACGCCCTGCTCTCTCATTTTCTGGATAAATACCTTCCGGTTCTACCAAGACATCACAGTTATATGCATTGTTAAAAGAACGAACAATTTCACGAGTCTGCTCAATCATTGGTTTCTGATCTGTCCCAACAGGAACATAGTTGGCCTTAAAGGCTGTGATGTCAGCTGCTTGTGCAATTGGATAAACCAAAAATCCTGTCGGAATGCTTTCTCCAAATTCCTTCTGAGCAATTTCTGTCTTGACAGTTGGATTGCGCTCCAAACGTGCTAATGACACTAAATTCATATAATACATAGACAACTCAGCTAATTCTGGAATTTGGCTTTGAATAAAGATAGTTGATTTACTTGGATCCAATCCAACTGCAAGGTAATCCAAAGCTACATTTCCGATAGACTCTACAATGGTTTGAGGGTCTTTAGCATGATCTGTCAAAGCTTGTTGGTCAGCCAAGAACACAAACATATCATACTTATCCTCTTCCTGTAATAATACTCGATTTTTGAGACTTCCAACATAATGTCCAATATGCAATTTTCCTGTTGGACGGTCTCCTGTTAAAATAATGGGTTTAGTCATTTTGTTCTCCTTCGATATAGTCCCTTCAATTATAGCATTTTTTTAATGAAATAACCGTAATTTATCAAAATAAATCAGCCTTGCTATTTACGGATTTGTGTAAAGTATGCTGTAAATTTAATTTACACAAAATTGATAGATAAAAATTTGAATATTTCCGTATTTTCTAGTAGAATAAATATATTACATATATAGGAGAAAAACATTGCTTACAGTATCTGATGTTTCACTACGTTTTAGTGATCGCAAACTTTTTGATGATGTCAATATCAAATTTACAGAAGGAAATACTTACGGATTGATCGGTGCTAATGGTGCCGGAAAATCAACCTTTTTAAAAATTTTAGCTGGAGATATCGAACCTACTACTGGTCACATCTCTCTTGGTCCAGATGAACGTCTCTCTGTTCTTCGTCAAAATCACTTTGACTATGAAGATGAACGTGCCATTGATGTTGTTATCATGGGAAATGAAAAACTTTATAGCATCATGAAAGAGAAAGATGCCATCTACATGAAGGAAGATTTCTCAGACGAAGATGGAGTGCGTGCTGCCGAACTTGAAGGAGAGTTTGCCGAGCTTGGGGGATGGGAAGCAGAAAGTGAAGCCTCTCAACTCCTTCAAAACCTAAATATCCCAGAAGAATTGCACTATCAAAATATGAGCGAATTGGCCAACGGTGAAAAAGTAAAGGTTCTCCTCGCCAAAGCACTTTTTGGTAAACCAGATGTCCTTCTTTTGGACGAGCCGACCAATGGTTTGGATATCCAATCAATTACATGGCTAGAAGACTTCTTGATTGACTTTGATAACACCGTTATCGTAGTATCCCACGACCGTCACTTCTTAAACAAAGTATGTACTCACATGGCCGACCTTGACTTTGGAAAAATCAAACTATATGTCGGAAACTATGACTTCTGGAAGGAATCTTCTGAGCTCGCTGCTAAATTGCTAGCAGACCGTAATGCTAAAGCAGAAGAAAAAATTAAACAATTGCAAGAATTCGTTGCCCGTTTCTCTGCCAATGCTTCTAAATCAAGACAAGCAACATCACGTAAGAAAATGCTTGATAAAATTGAACTTGAAGAGATTGTGCCATCTAGTCGTAAATATCCATTTATCAACTTTAAAGCGGAACGTGAAATCGGTAATGATCTCTTGACAGTAGAAAATCTAACTGTAAAGATTGATGGCGAAACTATCTTAGATAATATTAGTTTCATCTTGCGTCCAGGTGATAAGACAGCGCTTATTGGACAAAATGACATCCAAACGACTGCATTAATTCGTGCAATCATGGGGGACATTGACTATGAAGGAACTGTCAAGTGGGGAGTAACTACTAGCCGTTCATACTTGCCAAAAGATAACTCAGCTGATTTTGCAGGAGGAGAGTCAATCCTTGACTGGTTGCGTCAATTCGCAAGTAAAGAAGAAGATGACAATACTTTCCTACGTGGCTTCCTCGGCCGTATGCTCTTCTCTGGGGATGAGGTTAACAAACCTGTAAACGTCTTGTCAGGGGGAGAAAAAGTTCGTGTCATGCTTTCAAAACTTATGCTCTTAAAATCAAATGTCCTTGTACTTGATGATCCAACCAATCACTTGGACTTGGAATCTATCTCAAGCTTGAATGATGGATTGAAAAACTTTAAAGAATCAATCATCTTTGCCAGCCATGACCACGAGTTTATTCAAACTCTAGCTAACCATATCATTGTCTTGTCTAAAAATGGCGTCATTGACCGTATCGATGAAACCTATGATGAATTCCTAGAGAATGCAGAAGTACAAGCAAAAGTTAAAGAACTTTGGAAAGACTAAATGAAACTTCAAAACTCAGTTGGGGTAACCAGCTGAGTTTTCTAACATTTTATGAGGTAGCATGAAATTATTTTTTAAAACATATTGGACCTATTTTGTTTCTTTCATCATTCCTATAGTCATTATGACCGGAGTATATCTATCTCAAGGTATCTACTGGAATAGCGATACATCTCCACTATTAGGAGATGGGTTTCATCAATACGTTATTTTTGATGTAGCTTTACGAAATATCCTACATGGAAATGGTAGTCTGTTTTACACCTTTACAAGTGGCCTCGGATTAAATTTCTATGCCCTATCTAGTTATTACTTGGGAAGTTTCCTTTCACCTCTAGTTTACTTTTTTAATCTGTCGAATATGCCCGATGCTGTCTATCTGACAACTCTTTTAAAATTTGGATTGATTGGACTGTCAACTTATTTTAGTTTAAATAAATTATTTCAATCGATTCCTAAGCCTCTAAAACTAGCTTTATCTACTTCCTATGCTCTGATGAGTTTCACTGTCAGTCAATTAGAGATAAAAACCTGGTTGGATGTTTTTATCTTGATTCCTTTAATTATAACTGGTTTACAAATACTTATAACTGAAAAGAAATCCTCATTATACTTTACAAGTCTGTCAATTTTATTTATCCAAAATTATTATTTTGGCTATATGACAGCATTGTTTCTTATTTTCTGGTATCTCTGTCAAATTTCTTGGGACTTTAAAACTCGAAAATCATCTTTTCTTGATTTTGTTGCCACCTCCTTTTTAGCTGGTATGGCTAGTTTGATTATGACTCTTCCAACTCTGTTTGATTTACAGACACATGGGGAAAAATTAACTGAAGTTACAAAGTTTCAAACTGAAAGTAGCTGGTATCTTGATTTCTTTGCTAAGCAATTCATTGGTTCCTTTGACACAACAAAGTATGGGGCCATCCCAATGATTTTTGTTGGACTACTCCCCTTTATTTTGACCATTTTATTTTTTACGCTGAAATCTATTAAGTTTCACGTGAAACTTATCTATGCAATCTTCTTTACATTTCTAATTGCAAGCTTTTATATAGAAGCTCTTGATTTATTTTGGCAAGGAATGCATACTCCAAACATGTTTTTACATCGCTATGCTTGGATTTTCTCTACCTTGTTAATTTACACAGCAGCGGAAGTCTTAAATCGTCTGAAAGAAATTAAAATCTGGAATTTTTTAGTTTCGCTTTTTCTTATAGTAACAGGATTTTTAGCTACCATCTATCTAAAATCGCATTATTCTTTTTTAACAGATTTGAATATTCTGCTTACTCTTGAATTTTTGGTTGTCTATTCGCTTTTACTCCTTGCAGTTATCAAAAAGTTTATCTCTGTAAATCTATTTGCCATTCTAATCTCTTTATTTATAATGGTTGAAATGAGTTTAAATGCTTCATCTCAAATGGACGGAATTGCTAAAGAATGGGGTTTTGCTTCTCGAAGTTCATATAATCGAGATATCCCAGCTATGGAATCTTTCTCAACAGATATTGGAAATCAATTTACTCGTACTGAAAAACTACAAACTCAGACAGGAAATGACAGTATGAAATTCAACTACAATGGAATCTCTCAATTTTCATCTGTTCGAAATCGTTCAGCAAGCTCTACTTTGGATAAACTCGGGTTTAAATCCTCTGGGACTAATCTCAATCTCCGCTATGCAAATAATAGTATTTTGGCTGATAGTTTATTTGGTATCCAGTACAATATCTCAGACAGTCCTATTGATAAGTATGGTTTTAAAGATATCTATCAAAAAGATAATCTTACCCTATATGAAAATCAATACTCTCTTCCGATTGCATTTGCTAGTCAATCTGTTTACAATGATGTCAAGTTCAATGAACACACTTTGGATAATCAGGCCTCGTTTTTAAATCAACTTGCTAACGTCAATTTTGATTATTTTTCTCCAATACCTTATGACAAAACAGAAAATACTAATGATTTGATTAGTGTCACAAGTTCTTCAACTGAGGATGCAGCAATCCAGTATCAAATTGAAGTGCCAGAAAACAGCCAAGTTTATCTTTCTTTCACAAACCTTCACTTTTCTAATGACAAACAAAAAAAGGTTGACATCCTTGTAAATGGAGAAAAGAAAACTTTTACAACTGATAATGTCTTCTCCTTCTTTAATCTAGGTTATACAAAAGAGACAAAAACTTTCAATATTTATGTTAGTTTCCCTGGAAATTCACAAGTATCATTTGAATCTCCTACCTTCTATCGTTTAGATACCCAAACTTTAACTGAGGCAATTCAAAAAATTAAAGAACAGCCTGTAACAGTATCAACTTCTAAAAACAAGGTTTTTGCTACATATGATGTCCAACAAGATACATCTATTTTTTTCACCATTCCTTATGACAAAGGTTGGTCTGCCTACCAAGATGGTAAGAAAATAGAGATTAAACAAGCTCAAACTGGCTTTATGAAAGTTGACGTTCCTAAGGGAAAAGGAACTATTACACTTTCCTTTATTCCCAATGGTTTTATTACTGGATCAATCTGTTCCTTTACTTCACTTTTACTATTTGGAATTTATAATCACAAACGAAAGACATCTAAGACATAAAAAAATCGACCAATTGGTCGATTTTTTTAATATTCTTCCATTTTCTTAGGTTGATAGGCTAGCATACCTAAACCAGTAAATAGAGCTAGTATGACAGCTAGGAAAATGACTTGCTGATGAATATTTCCTGTCATAGAGATTGTTTCTCGTAATCCAGAAACTGAATAACTCATTGGTAACCAAGGATTAATGGCTCTAAAGAAATCATTTGTCAAAGCAAGTGGATAGGTACCTGCACTTGATGCTAACTGTAATAAAAGCAAGATAAGAGAGAAGAAAGCTCCTATACGGCTATTCCATGTTGTTAAAGCTGTAACCATAGACATGAATACTAAACTTGTTAAGATGATGAGAATAAATGTTCTCATTTCATGATTAGCAGTTAGACCAATAAGATGAACTCCTCCATATACCAAAATCCCTGCTAAAATAGCTATCATACCATTTATTTCAGCTCTAGATTTCAACCAAGACCAACGGCTCTCTGGATGACGTCCTGAAGGCAGCTTCGCAAAGATCATATTTGTTGATATTGCTGCAACAAAAAGAGCAACTGATATCATATAAGGAGCCATTGCAACTCCATTTACAGGAACTTGATCATTGTCTGTTTTGGAAAGACTGAGAGGATTTGATAAAATCTCTGCATTTTTAGATTCCGTAGATGCTGATTTGAGTTGATCACTGGCATTACTCAATCCTTGTCCTAAAGAAGCAACTCCTGTCTGTAAACCTTCCAAGCCAGAAGTTAACTTTGTTCCACCTTCTGCTAGTTTCCCAGCTCCATTTGCCAATTTATTAGCTCCACTTTCTAATTGAGAAGCACCTGAAATTAACTGACTGGATTTGTCAGCTAGTTGGCTAGAGCCTGATTGCAATTTATCAACTCCTGCTATCAATTCTTGACTCTTTTGATTCAATTGGTTAGAGCCAGTTGATAATTTTTCAATACCAGACACTAATTCTGGAGTTTTTTCAACTAATTGACCAACTCCTGCTGTCAAGTTAGAAGATTTTTGTGTCAAGGTAGTTGAGCCTGAAACTAATTGGTCCAAACTACCTGTCAAGGTGGAATTCTTTTCACTTAGTTGACTTGCGCCTTGAGAAACTTTATCAACACCTGCAGTATATGCATTTACACCTGATGTAATAGACTGACTGGCAGGAACTAATTTGCTAGCAACAGCTCCTTGTATCTCTGTTAATCCACTTGACAATTCTGTCAAAGAACTAGAAGCGATAGGTAATACTTGATTAGCTTGATTTTTTAAAGTCGAAAGATTAAAAGACTGATTTTGTAAGTTTTCCAAACTTCCCTGTAAACCTTGAGCTAAAGCTACAATTGACTGAGCCGATTGAATACTATCAGTCGAATTTTGAGATACAGAAGCGCTTATCTCAGCTTGTTGCTCACTTGTCAATGATTGATAAGCTGCTGTCGATTGAATATTGGCTAATGTAGTCGCTTTATCAGACTGAACACTTGCTAACATTTGATTAGAAAGAGATACTATACTTGATAAAACAGAATCTAATTGTTTTGTATCTCCAACATCAATATTTTGAATAGCTTGATTTAACTGATTCAAACCAGAAGATAATTTATTAATTTGATCTTTTTGCTCAGACGAAGTATCTAACTTGCTAGAAAGTTGTTGAATCCCTTCACTTAATTGCTCCACACCCATTCGAAGTGTAGCTGATTGATTAGATAACTGATTAGCACCTGTTGCAAGATTTCCCACTCCATTTGTATAGGCACTAACACCAGATGAAAATTGATTAAGACCAGCATTGAGCTTAGAAACACCGCCAGTATAAGATTCTACACCAGTATATAATTGATTAATTCCCCTCACTAATTCAGGGCTTTTAGAAGATAATTGACCTAACCCACTATCTAATTGACTCACTGCACCAGTATATGTAACTAAACCACTATTAAAATTCCCTAAGCCAAGATGAAGTTGTTCAACACCAGAGACATAAGAGGATAATCCTTTAGTAAACTGCTCCGTTCCATTTGAAAATGTTAAACTTGAAGCTGCTAAAGAGTTTAGGTTAATAGTTAATGTTTGACTTCCTGCCACTAACTGATTCGCTCCATCAGTTAGTTTTTCACTTCCAGAAGCTGCTTGACTCATACCATCCTTTAATTCGACCATCTTATCAAATAAAGCTTTAGTATAGGTCTCGGTTACATTGGTAGAAACATTCTGCTTCAATTGTGTCATCGCAGAATCGCTCATCTTGCTGGCAATAAAACTATGACCACTTGAAGTCTGATAATCGATTTGCATTTGCTCTGGATGATCCGTTAAAATCGAAGCTGCTTTTTCAGATAAATCACTTGGTAAAGTTACTACCATATAGTAATTGCCATATTCCAATCCCTTCTTTCCTTCCTCTTCATCTACGAAATGAAAATCTAAGGTTTTATTTTCTTTTAAATTGGACACCATGTCTTTTCCTATAGCCATGGTATTACCGTTATAAGAGGCCTCTTTATCATTATTGACAACTGCCACAGGTAAGTCAGACACTTGACCATATGGATCCCACATTGAGGATAAAAATATGATGTTGTATAAAGCAGGAATAAGAGAAATCCCTATCATGACAATAATAAAGGTTGGTTTTTTAAAAATTGCTTTCCATTCTTTAAACATATCTTCTCCTTTTTTAAACATATTGTCTAAAATTTTGATATAATAGATTATACATTAAAAAATCTAAATTACAAGATAAAAAATCTATTTTTAGACATATAGTCTAATTTGTCTACAAGGAGGAAATATGCAAGAAAGTAACAAACGCTTAAAAACAAAGCGAACTATTGAAAATGCTATGGTACAATTACTGATGGAACAGCCATTTGATCAAATTTCTACTGTCAAGTTAGCAGAAAAAGCCGGAATTAGTCGTTCCAGCTTCTATACTCACTATAAGGATAAGTATGACATGATTGAGCACTATCAAAGCAAGCTCTTTCATACATTTGAATATATTTTTCAAAAACATGCTCATCATAAAAGAGACGCTATTTTAGAAGTATTTGAATATCTAGAGTCAGAACCACTTCTGGCTGCCCTTCTTTCTGAAAATGGGACTAAAGAAATCCAAAATTTCTTACGAAATAAACTTCATATCATGCTCAGTACAGATTTACAAAAACGATTTATACAACTGAATCTCAATACCACTGAATTAGAATACAGTAGCATCTATCTAACTCACGCACTTTTTGGTGTTTGCCAAACTTGGATTGCACATGGAAAAAAAGAAAGTCCTCAAGAAATAACAGACTTCCTCATGAAGATGCTTGGTGATACGAATTGATGCAAAAAAGGGAACAACACTGTGTTCCCTTTTATCTATACTCCGCCAGTAGGACTCGAACCTACGACATCATGATTAACAGTCATGCGCTACTACCAACTGAGCTATGGCGGATAAAATAGTCCGTACGGGATTCGAACCCGTGTTACCGCCGTGAAAAGGCGGTGTCTTAACCCCTTGACCAACGGACCTTCTATCTGTAGCAGATATAACCATTATATCAATTTCTTACTAATTGTCAATCACTTTTGAGATTTTTTCTCTAGAATATCTTTTAATTTTCTAATTTTTAATCTTGAAATAGGACAACGATGGTCTTCATAGAAAACAATTTCTAAGTTTTTTCGATCAATTTCTCTGATATTGCCTATATTTACCAAAAATGACTTATGAGGAGAATAAAATCGCTGAGTATGTTTGTCCTTTTCCTGAATATCTGTCATGGTACCGTAAAACTCTTTGGCAAAATTCTTACCAATAATGCGCAATTTATGAGAGACACCTGTCGTTTCAATATACAAAATATCATGGTAAGGAATTTTTAAATCATTTCCCTTGTAATTGTAGTCAAAATAATCTACAACATCTTCATTTTCAAGTAACATACTCTTCGTGTAGAAGATATTTTGCTCAATTCTCTTCTTAAACAACTCATCATTGATATCCTTATCAACAAAATCTAAGGCTGATACCTGGTATTTATAGGTTAGAGTCGCAAACTCTGATCGACTTGTGATAAAGACGATAATAGCGTAAGGATTGTAATGACGAATGAGCTGAGCCACTTCAAATCCCTTTTTCTCAATTCCATGAATATCGATATCTAGGAAATAAAGCTGATTTACTTCATCATTTTCAATGTATTCTTCAAATTCACGGACTTTTCCCGTTGTTTTGTATGATATTGGAATATTCGATTCTTTCGAAATTTCATCCAATATTCTCTCTAGTCTCACTTGATGTTCAATAACATCTTCTAAAATTAAAACTTTCATTCAAATTCCCTCTTAAATCTAATGATTTGTCTAAATGTACTACCTTCCATCTCTGTTTCTAAAATAATGTTGTTGTACTTATCTAGTAATTCTTTCACATTATTTAGGCCGACTCCGCGATTTCTTCCCTTAGTAGAGAATCCTAAGGCAAACAGATCTCCTGAAGGAGTCATCGTCATTTTACATGAATTCTGAATCACAATAACTGTTTCAGTTTCCATCTTAATAACTGCTACTTCCATCTGCTTTTTATAGCTATCAGCTGAACCTTCAACAGCATTGTTCAATAAAACGCTCATGATACGAACCAAATCCAGCAGGTCTATTGGTAGTCTAGTAATTATATCTTTTACTTCCAGTGTAAACTCTACACCATTATTTCGAGCATAGACAATGGACTGAGCAACCAAACTTCGTAAAGCTGAATCTTCTATGTTGTTCAAATCAAAGTAAGTGTACTTATCTGAACGCAGTTTGTGATTAGCTTTGACCAAAACTTCATTGTAAACTCTGTCAATTTCCTGTAAATTACCACTGTCAATTGCCATCTGCATGCTGACAAGCATCCCAGCATAATCATGTCGAAAACCACGGATTTCATTATACAGACCGACAATTTCATCTGTGTAATTTTGTAAATGTTTCTGTTCAAATTTTTTCTGCTTCAACGCAATCTCTTTCTCCATTTGTTCTTTATGCGAATTCATTGCAAAAAAGGTCAAAAGTAAAGAGATAAAGACAATAGATGATAAAATACTTCCAAAACTATTCAAATGTTTAATCGTACTTACCATATCTGAAATGAAAGATACAACATGTAGCAATAGTAAGGCAAAAAAGACTTTTTTCAAGAAAGGATAGAGGTAGTCCTTGTCAAAATAGGTTAATTCTAAGTGGAAATAATGAATGATTTTTGAGACAACAAAATAGGTCAACACCGTTACAACGGAAAAGAATGGGTAATAATATTGTAAAACAAAATTGTCTCCTGTTATAGAGGAGAAAGTTACGGACAGAAAGTTATGAGTACTCTCATATAAAAGAGACAGTAGTAAACTTAGGAATAGTCCCCTATTCTTCTCATACTGTTTAATCCATCTAAAATAGGAATATAATCCCAAAGGAAATAAAAATGTTACAATTCCTAACCCATCTAAAGATAGAAAATAGAAGGTAAGTTCAAGTACTGCTTCCACTAGTAATGTATAAGCACCAAAAACGTATAGTTCCTTTGCTTTTATTTGACCTTTACAAATTAAACGGTAACTGTGACTAATAATTAAAAAATGAACAATAACTGTCCCAAATCCAAGTAAATTCATTACTCTTTCTCCTTATTTCATTACTTTTTTCGTCGGAAAAGAAAATCAAGGAGGATGTCTGAAACCCTACTTTCCCCACCTTTAATCTTTTGCAAGTCTTTTTCCTTCAAGGCTACAAACTGTTCCAATTTAACTGTGTTTTTCATAATAAAATCTCCTCAATGTTTTTTTCTTGTAAGCTAACTTACAAAAACTATTATACAAAATGGAATTTTGTTTTAGATAAAATTCTCTCAACTGTCATTTTTTTATCCCCAAGTGTACTTTTTTAAGAAAAAAGCCGGGAAAATTCCCAGCTTTGCTACTATATTGATCCCAGCAGGATTCGAACCTGCGACCGTTCGCTTAGAAGGCGAATGCTCTATCCAGCTGAGCTATGAGACCTAATACAGCTATTCTACCAAAAATTCAATTGAAAGTCAATTTTCTATTTATGATAGGGCGAGCCCTGCTGTATTGTAAAAGCTCGATAGATTTGTTCAACAAGGACTAGTCTCATTAACTGATGGGGCAAGGTTAAACGACCAAAACTAACAGAGAGATTGGCTCTCTTTTTTACATCCTGTGCTAATCCCAGACTCCCTCCAATAATAAAAGTAAGAGTAGAAAATCCTTTTATAGAAGCTTCTTCTAAATGCTTACTAAATTCTTCTGAGGACAAAGTTTTCCCTTCAATGGCTAACACAATAACAAAATCACGGTCACCAACTTTTGATAAAATTCTCTGACCTTCTATTTCTAAAATCTTTTGATTTTCTGATTCACTGGCCTTATCTGGTGTTTTTTCATCTGCTAGCTCTATCATTTCAAGCTTAGCAAATCGAGAAATTCGTTTTGAATACTCTGCAATACCATCTTTTAAATACTTTTCTTTCAGTTTCCCAACTGTTACAACTTTAATTTTCATGACTCTATTCTAACATATTCTCTATTTTTTCACATCTTATTCACAAAATAAAAGGTTAATTTTAGCCGAGAAAACCACAGATTTTTGAAAGTTATCCACAATCTGTGAAAAACTTTTGTTTTTAAGTTATAATTAAGCTAGTCAGTTTATACTTTCAGTAATTTCAAATAAATGGAGGCAAATATGAAACATCTAAAAACATTTTACAAAAAATGGTTTCAATTATTAGTCGTTATCGTCATTAGCTTTATTAGTGGAGCCTTGGGTAGTTTTTCAATAAACCAACTAACTCAAAAAAGTGGTGTAAGTACCTCTAACAACAATAGTACTATTACACAGACTGCCTATAAGAATGAAAATTCAACAACACAGGCTGTTAACAAAGTAAAAGATGCCGTTGTTTCTGTTATTACTTATTCAGCAAACAGACAAAATAGCGTATTTGGTAATGATGATACTGACACAGATTCTCAGCAAATCTCTAGTGAAGGATCTGGGGTTATTTATAAAAAGAATGATAAAGAAGCTTACATCGTCACCAACAATCACGTTATAAATGGTGCCAGCAAAGTAGATATTCGTTTGTCAGATGGAACTAAAGTACCTGGAGAAATCGTCGGAGCTGATACTTTCTCTGATATTGCTGTCGTCAAAATCTCTTCAGAAAAAGTGACAACAGTAGCTGAATTTGGTGATTCTAGCAAGTTAACCGTAGGAGAAACTGCTATTGCCATCGGTAGCCCATTAGGTTCTGAATATGCTAATACTGTCACTCAAGGTATCGTATCTAGTCTTAATCGAAATGTATCTTTAAAATCTGAAGATGGACAAGCCATTTCTACAAAAGCCATCCAAACTGATACTGCTATTAACCCAGGTAACTCTGGTGGCCCACTAATCAATATTCAAGGACAGGTTATCGGAATTACCTCAAGTAAAATTGCCACAAATGGAGGAACATCTGTAGAAGGTCTTGGTTTTGCAATCCCTGCAAATGATGCTATCAATATTATTGAACAGCTAGAAAAGAACGGAAAAGTGACTCGTCCAGCTTTGGGAATTCAAATGGTCAATCTCTCAAATATTAATACAAGTGATATTAGAAGACTGAATATTCCAAGCAATGTAACATCTGGTGTCGTTGTTCGTTCTGTGCAAAGTAATATGCCTGCCAATGGTCACCTTGAAAAATACGATGTTATTACAAAAGTAGATGACAAGGAAATTGCTTCATCAACAGACTTACAAAGTGCTCTTTACAATCATTCTATCGGAGATACCATTAAAATAACTTACTATCGTAACGGTAAAGAAGAAACTACATCTATTAAACTTGACAAGAGTTCAGGTGATTTAGAATCTTAATTGACATCTATGTAAAGAAAGCTTTACATAAGATAAAAGATGTGTTAGTGTAGAATCATGGAAAAATTTGAAATGATTTCTATCACAGATATACAGAAAAATCCCTATCAACCTCGAAAAGAATTTGATGGAGAAAAACTACATGAACTAGCACAGTCTATCAAAGAAAATGGGGTCATTCAACCGATTATTGTTCGTCAATCTCCTGTTATTGGTTATGAAATCCTTGCAGGAGAGAGACGCTATCGGGCTTCACTTTTAGCTGGTCTAAGGTATATCCCAGCTGTTGTTAAGCAGCTTTCAGATCAAGAGATGATGATCCAATCTATCATTGAAAATTTACAGAGAGAAAATTTAAATCCAATAGAAGAAGCACGCGCCTATGAATCTCTTGTAGAGAAAGGATTTACCCATGCTGAAATTGCAGATAAAATGGGCAAGTCTCGTCCTTATATCAGCAACTCTATTCGCTTGCTGTCCTTGCCAGAACAGATCCTTTCAGAAGTAGAAAATGGCCAACTATCACAAGCCCATGCGCGTTCGCTAGTTGGGTTGAATAAGGAACAACAAGACTATTTCTTTCAACGAATTATAGAAGAAGACATTTCTGTAAGGAAGTTAGAAGCTCTTCTGACAGAGAAAAAACAAAAGAAACTGCAAAAAAATGATTATTTCATACAAAATGAAGAAGAACAGTTAAAAAAAATACTCGGATTAGATGTAGAAATCAAACTGTCTAAAAAAGATAGTGGAAAAATCATTATTGCTTTCTCAAACCAAGAAGAATACAGTAGAATTATCAACAGCCTGAAATAAGGCTGTTCTTTTATTTTTTTATCTCACAAGGTTATCCACTATTTTTTTCAAAAAAAAAGCTTCACAAATCAATAGTTTCTGATTTTATCCCCAACCTGTGGATAAAACTTGATAACATTGTGGATTATTTTTCACAGCTTGTGGAAAATTCTTGCTATCTATGGTAAAATAAATCTAGCATTAAACTTTTAAATAGTAAAGGAGGAGAAAGGATTGAAAGAAAAACAATTTTGGAATCGTATATTAGAATTTGCACAAGAAAGACTAACTCGTTCCATGTATGATTTCTATGCTATTCAAGCTGAACTCATTAAGGTAGAAGAAAATGTTGCCACTATATTTTTACCACGATCTGAAATGGAAATGGTCTGGAAAAAACAACTAAAAGATATCATTGTAGTAGCTGGTTTTGAGATTTATGATGCTGAAATAACTCCCCACTATATTTTTACCAAGCCTCAAGATACGATTATCCCACAAGTTGAAGAAGCTCCAAATTCAACTCTCTATGACTATAGTCCAAAGTTAGCATCTATTCCTTATTCGGATACTGGATTAAAAGAAAAGTATACCTTTGATAATTTTATCCAAGGGGATGGAAATGTTTGGGCAGTATCAGCCGCCCTGGCTGTCTCTGAAGATTTGGCCTTGACCTATAATCCTCTTTTTATCTATGGAGGACCTGGGCTTGGTAAGACTCACTTACTCAATGCCATTGGGAATGAGATTTTGAAAAATATTCCTGATGCGCGTGTGAAGTACATTCCTGCTGAAAGCTTTATAAACGACTTTCTTGAACATCTGAGACTGGGTGAAATGGATAAGTTCAAAAAAACCTACCGTAGCCTCGATCTCTTGTTAATTGATGATATTCAATCGCTGAGTGGAAAAAAAGTTGCAACTCAGGAAGAATTTTTCAATACTTTCAATGTTCTCCATAACAATCAAAAACAAATTGTTCTGACTAGTGATCGTAGCCCTAAACACTTAGAGGGCCTTGAAGAAAGACTTGTCACGCGCTTTAGCTGGGGCTTGACGCAAAATATCACACCACCTGACTTTGAGACACGTATTGCCATTTTACAAAGCAAAACAGAGAATTTAGACTACCATTTCCAAAGTGATACCCTAGAATACCTAGCTGGTCAATTTGATTCAAACGTCCGAGAACTTGAAGGAGCAATCAACGACATCACTTTAATCGCCCGAGTGAAGAAGATTAAGGATATCACTATCGATATCGCTGCAGAGGCTATTAGGGCACGCAAACAAGATGTTAGCCAAATGCTCGTCATCCCAATTGATAAAATCCAAAATGAAGTTGGTAACTTTTATGGTGTCAGCGTCAAAGAAATGAAGGGAAGCAGACGCCTTCAAAATATTGTGTTAGCCCGTCAAGTAGCCATGTATTTATCTAGAGAACTAACAGATAATAGTCTTCCAAAAATTGGGAAGGAATTTGGTGGTAAAGATCACACAACAGTCATTCATGCCCATGCCAAAATTAAATCTTTGATTGATGAAGACGATAATTTACGTTTAGAAATTGAATCAATCAAAAAGAAAATCAAATAACTTGTGGATAACTTTTACTTTATTATCTTTTTTATCCATATTTTTTAAACAAGCCCAAAAACTTGATATGACTTGTTTAAAGTCTGTTTTCCACAGATTTCACAGACTCTATTATTACTATTATCCTTCTAATACTAAAAATAAATAAAGGAGAATCCATGATTCATTTTTCAATTAATAAAAATTTATTTCTACAAGCCTTAAATACTACTAAGAGAGCTATTAGCTCTAAAAATGCCATTCCTATTTTATCAACCGTCAAAATTGACGTAACCAATGAAGGTGTTACTTTAATTGGTTCAAATGGTCAAATTTCAATTGAAAATTTTATTTCTCAAAAAAATGAAGATGCTGGTTTGTTAATTACTTCTTTAGGTTCGATCCTTCTTGAAGCTTCTTTCTTCATCAATGTGGTATCTAGTCTACCTGATGTGACTCTTGATTTTAAAGAAATTGAACAAAACCAAATTGTTTTAACTAGTGGCAAATCAGAAATTACCCTAAAAGGAAAAGATAGCGAGCAATATCCACGAATCCAAGAAATTTCAGCAAGCACTCCTTTGGTTCTTGAAACAAAATTACTTAAGAAAATTATCAATGAAACAGCTTTTGCTGCAAGTACACAAGAAAGTCGTCCAATTTTAACAGGTGTTCATTTTGTATTGAGCCAACACAAAGAGTTAAAAACAGTTGCAACAGACTCTCATCGTCTAAGCCAGAAAAAATTGACTCTTGAAAAAAATAGTGATGATTTTGATGTCGTGATTCCTAGCCGTTCTCTACGCGAATTTTCAGCAGTATTTACAGACGATATTGAAACTGTAGAGATTTTCTTTGCCAACAATCAAATCCTCTTTAGAAGCGAAAATATTAGCTTCTATACTCGTTTGTTAGAAGGTAACTATCCTGATACAGATCGCTTGATTCCGACAGACTTTAACACTACTATTACTTTTGATGTGGTAAACTTACGTCAGTCAATGGAGCGTGCTCGCCTTTTATCAAGTGCGACTCAAAATGGTACTGTGAAGCTTGAAATTAAAGGTGGTATTGTTAGCGCCCATGTTCATTCTCCAGAAGTTGGTAAAGTAAACGAAGAAATCGATACTGATCAGGTGACTGGTGAAGATTTGACTATTAGTTTCAACCCAACTTACTTGATTGATTCTCTTAAGGCTTTAAATAGCGAAAAGGTGACCATTAGCTTTATCTCAGCTGTTCGTCCATTTACTCTTGTGCCAGCAGACACTGATGAAGACTTCATGCAGCTCATTACACCAGTTCGTACAAATTAAGTGAAAGAGGTTGAGCCTGGCTCGCCTCTTTTATGATATAATCTAAAAAGAGAAGGAGAGTAGTATGTATCAAGTTGGAAATTTTGTTGAAATGAAAAAACCACATGCTTGCACCATCAAGTCAACAGGTAAAAAGGCCAATCGTTGGGAAATTACACGTGTAGGAGCAGATATCAAAATTAAATGTAGCAATTGTGACCATGTTGTCATGATGGGGCGCTATGATTTTGATCGAAAAATGAATAAAATTATTGACTGAAACCCCTCAGTTAGAGGGTTAGCAAGTTTTCCCTTTTTGTGTTATAATATTAGGGATTGAAATGAAAACGGAGAATGAGAAAATATGGCTTTAACAGCAGGTATCGTTGGTTTGCCAAACGTTGGTAAATCAACACTATTTAATGCAATTACAAAAGCAGGAGCAGAGGCTGCAAACTATCCATTTGCGACGATTGATCCAAACGTTGGAATGGTTGAGGTTCCAGATGAACGCCTACAAAAATTGACTGAAATGATCACTCCTAAAAAGACAGTTCCAACAACATTTGAATTTACAGATATCGCAGGAATTGTAAAAGGAGCTTCAAAAGGAGAAGGGCTAGGGAATAAATTCTTGGCTAATATCCGTGAAGTAGACGCGATTGTTCACGTAGTTCGTGCTTTTGATGATGAAAATGTGATGCGCGAGCAAGGACGTGAAGATGCTTTTGTGGATCCACTTGCAGATATTGATACTATTAACCTGGAGTTGATTCTTGCTGACTTAGAATCAGTTAATAAGCGTTATGCGCGTGTAGAAAAGATGGCACGTACGCAAAAAGATAAAGAATCAGTAGCTGAGTTTAATGTTCTTCAAAAGATTAAACCAGTCCTAGAAGATGGAAAATCAGCTCGAACTATTGAATTTACAGATGAAGAACAAAAAGTTGTCAAAGGTCTCTTCCTTTTGACGACTAAACCAGTGCTCTATGTTGCCAATGTGGATGAGGATGTTGTTTCAGAACCTGACTCTATCGACTATGTTAAACAAATTCGTGAATTCGCAGCGACAGAAAATGCTGAAGTAGTCGTTATTTCTGCGCGTGCTGAGGAAGAAATTTCTGAGTTAGACGAAGAAGATAAGCAAGAGTTTCTTGAAGCACTTGGTTTGACAGAGTCAGGCGTTGACAAGTTGACTCGTGCAGCTTACCACTTACTTGGATTGGGAACTTACTTCACAGCTGGTGAAAAAGAAGTTCGCGCTTGGACCTTTAAACGTGGTATGAAGGCTCCTCAAGCAGCTGGTATTATCCACTCAGACTTTGAAAAAGGATTTATTCGTGCAGTAACTATGTCATATGAGGATCTAGTGAAATATGGATCTGAAAAAGCTGTAAAAGAAGCTGGGCGCTTGCGTGAAGAAGGAAAAGAATATATCGTTCAAGATGGCGATATCATGGAATTCCGCTTTAATGTCTAATAATATTTAACAAATAGTGTCAATTAGGTTGGAAAAAAATTCCAACCCTTTTGGCTTTTGAAAGGAAAAATAAATGACCAAATTACTTGTAGGATTAGGAAATCCAGGAGATAAATATTTTGAGACCAAACACAATGTTGGATTTATGTTGATTGACCAACTAGCGAAGAAACAGAATGTCACTTTTACACACGATAAGATATTTCAAGCTGACCTAGCATCCTTTTTCCTAAATGGAGAAAAAATTTATCTTGTCAAACCAACGACATTTATGAATGAAAGTGGAAAAGCGGTTCATGCTTTATTGACTTATTATGGTTTGGATATTGAAGATTTACTCATCATTTACGATGACCTTGACATGGAAGTTGGGAAAATTCGTTTAAGAGCAAAAGGTTCAGCAGGTGGTCATAATGGTATCAAGTCTATTATTCAACATATTGGAACCCAAACCTTTAATCGTGTTAAAATTGGAATCGGAAGACCTAAAAATGGCATGTCAGTTGTTCACCATGTTTTGAGTACTTTTGACAAGGATGATTATATTGGTATTTTACAGTCTATTGACAAAGTTGACGATTCTGTAAACTACTATTTACAAGAGAAAAACTTTGAAAAAACGATGCAGAGGTATAACGGATAAATGGTGACCTTATTAGATTTATTCTCAGAAAATGATCAGATAAAAAAATGGCATCAAAATCTGACAGATAAGAAAAGACAATTAATCTTAGGCTTGTCAACTTCTACAAAAACTTTAGCAATTGCTAGTAGTTTGAGACAGGAAGATAAGATTGTGTTATTGACGTCAACTTATGGAGAAGCCGAAGGACTTGTTAGTGATCTTATATCTATCTTGGGTGAGGAACTTGTCTATCCATTTTTGGTAGATGACTCCCCTATGGTCGAGTTTTTGATGTCTTCACAAGAAAAAATCATTTCACGGGTTGAAGCCTTGCGTTTTTTGACTGATTCATCTAAGAAAGGGATTTTAGTTTGTAATATCGCAGCAAGTCGATTGATTTTACCGTCTCCCAATGCATTTAAAGATAGTATTGTAAAAATAACAGTTGGTGAAGAATATGACCAACACGCACTTATCCATCAGTTAAAAGAGATAGGCTATCGAAAAGTTACACAAGTACAAACTCAAGGCGAATTTAGTCTGCGAGGAGATATTTTAGATATTTTTGAAATATCCCAGTTGGAACCTTACCGAATTGAGTTTTTTGGTGATGAAGTCGATGGTATTAGGTCATTTGAAGTCGAAACACAATTATCGAAAGAAAATCAGACAGAACTCATTATCTTTCCAGCTAGTGATATGCTTTTGAGGGAAAAGGATTATCAACGAGGACAATCAGCTTTAGAAAAACAAATTTCAAAAACGTTATCACCTATTTTAAAATCATACTTAGAAGAAATTCTTTCAAGTTTTCATCAAAAACAAATGCATTTAGATTCTAGGAAGTTTTTATCTTTGTGTTATGACAAGACATGGACTGTTTTTGACTATATTGAAAAAGATACCCCAATATTCTTTGATGATTATCAAAAATTAATGAATCAGTATGAAGTCTTTGAAAGAGAACTAGCACAATACTTTACAGAAGAATTACAGAACAGTAGAGCATTTTCTGAGATGCAGTATTTTGCAGATACAGAGCAAATCTATAAAAAACAGAGTCCGGTTACCTTTTTCTCTAATCTGCAAAAGGGTTTAGGCAATCTCAAGTTTGACCAAATTTATCAATTTAATCAATATCCTATGCAGGAGTTTTTTAATCAATTTTCTTTTCTAAAAGAAGAAATTGAGCGATACAAAAAAATGGATTATACTATTATCCTGCAGTCTAGCAATTCAATGGGAAGTAAAACATTGGAGGATGTTTTAGAGGAATACCAGATTAAATTGGATTCTAGAGATAAGTCAAGTATTTGTAAAGAATCTGTAAACTTAATCGAGGGTAATCTCAGACATGGTTTTCATTTTGTAGATGAAAAGGTTTTATTGATAACTGAACATGAGATTTTTCAAAAGAAATTGAAACGTCGTTTTCGAAGACAACATGTTTCAAACGCAGAGAGATTAAAAGATTACAATGAACTTGAAAAAGGGGACTACGTTGTCCATCATATCCATGGGATTGGTCAATATTTAGGAATTGAAACCATTGAAATCAAAGGGATACACCGCGATTATGTCAGTGTGCAGTATCAAAATGGGGATCAAATCTCTATCCCAGTAGAACAGATTCATCTACTGTCTAAATATATTTCAAGTGATGGGAAAGCGCCAAAACTCAATAAATTAAATGATGGTCATTTCAAAAAGGCCAAGCAAAAAGTTAAGAACCAAGTAGAGGATATAGCTGACGATTTAATTAAACTTTATTCTGAACGCAGTCAGTTGAAGGGTTTTGCTTTCTCAGCTGATGATGAGGATCAACATGCTTTTGATGATGCCTTCCCTTATGTTGAAACGGATGATCAACTTCGTAGTGTTGAGGAAATCAAGAGAGATATGCAGTCTTCTCAACCAATGGATCGACTTTTAGTTGGGGATGTTGGTTTTGGAAAGACTGAAGTTGCTATGCGTGCAGCCTTTAAGGCAGTCAATGATCACAAACAGGTTGTCGTTCTAGTTCCGACGACGGTTTTAGCGCAACAGCACTATACGAATTTTAAGGAACGATTCCAAAATTTTGCAGTTAATATTGATGTATTGAGTCGTTTTAGAAGTAAAAAAGAGCAGGCAGAGACACTTGAAAAATTGAAAAATGGTCAAATTGATATTTTGATTGGAACGCATCGTGTTTTGTCAAAAGATGTTGTGTTTGCTGATTTGGGTTTGATGATTATTGATGAGGAACAGCGATTTGGTGTCAAGCATAAGGAAACCTTGAAAGAACTGAAAAAACAAGTAGATGTCCTGACCTTGACAGCAACGCCAATTCCTCGTACCCTTCACATGTCTATGCTGGGAATCAGAGATTTGTCTGTTATTGAAACTCCGCCGACTAATCGTTATCCAGTGCAAACCTATGTTTTAGAAAAGAATGATAGTGTGATTCGTGATGCTGTCTTGCGTGAAATGGAGCGTGGAGGTCAAGTTTACTATCTTTACAATAAAGTTGACACGATTGACCAGAAGGTTTCCGAATTACAGGAGTTGATTCCAGATGCTTCGATTGGTTATGTTCATGGGCAAATGAGTGAGATTCAGTTAGAAAATACTCTACTGGATTTCATTGAAGGTCAGTATGATATTTTAGTGACTACTACCATTATTGAGACAGGGGTGGACATTCCAAATGCTAATACTTTATTTATTGAAAATGCGGACCATATGGGCTTGTCAACCTTGTATCAGTTAAGAGGAAGAGTCGGTCGTAGTAATCGTATTGCTTATGCCTATCTCATGTATCGTCCAGAAAAATCAATCAGTGAAGTCTCCGAGAAGAGATTAGAAGCGATCAAAGGATTTACAGAATTGGGCTCTGGATTTAAGATTGCAATGCGAGATCTTTCGATTCGCGGAGCAGGAAATCTTTTAGGAAAATCCCAGTCTGGTTTCATTGATTCTGTTGGTTTTGAATTGTATTCGCAGTTATTGGAGGAAGCTATTGCTAAACGACATGGTAATGTGAACACAAGAACCAAAGGGAATTCTGAGTTGATTTTACAAATTGATGCCTATCTTCCTGATACCTATATTTCTGATCAACGACATAAGATTGAAATTTACAAGAAAATTCGTCAAATTGACAACCGTGTCAATTATGAGGAGTTACAAGAAGAGCTGATGGACCGTTTTGGAGAATACCCAGATGTGGTTGCTTATCTTTTAGAGATTGGTTTAGTCAAGTCATATTTGGACAAGGTCTTTGTTCAACGTGTAGAAAGAAAAGAGAATAAGATTACAGTTCAATTTGAAAAAGTCACTCAGCGATTGTTTTTGGCTCAAGATTATTTTAAATCTTTATCTGCAACGAATTTAAAAGCAGCCATAACTGAGAATAAGGGATTAATGGAAGTTGTATTTGACATCCGAAACAAGAAGGACTATGAAATTTTAGAAGGTCTGCTCATTTTTGGAGAAAGTTTATTAGAGATAAAAGAATCAAAGGAAGCAATTTCCCTTTAACATTTTTCTTCTATAAAAGGGATAAAAATGGTACAATAATAATTTGAGGTAATAAAAATGAGATTAGACAAATATTTAAAAGTATCAAGAATTATCAAGCGTCGTACAGTCGCAAAAGAAGTAGCAGATAAAGGTAGAATCAAGGTAAATGGAATCTTGGCAAAAAGTTCAACGGATTTGAAAGTTAATGACCAAGTTGAAATTCGATTTGGAAATAAGTTGCTACTTGTAAAAGTACTGGAGATGAAAGATAGTACAAAAAAAGAAGATGCAGCAGGCATGTATGAAATTATCAGTGAAACACGGGTAGAAGAAAATGTCTAAAAATATCGTACAATTGAATAATTCTTTTATTCAAAATGAACACCAACGTCGTCGCTATCTGATGAAAGAACGACAAAAACGTAATCGTTTCATGGGTTGGGTTCTTATTTTGATGATTTTATTGTTCATTTTACCAACTTATAATCTTGCTCAAAGTTATCACCAATTACTCCAAAGACGTCAACAGTTATCAGACTTGCAAACTCAGTATCAAACCTTAAGTGAGGAAAAGGAGAAAGAGACAGCTTTTGCTACAAAGTTGAAAGATGAAGATTACGCTGCTAAATACATGCGTGCAAAATATTATTATTCTAAGAATCGGGAAGCTGTTTATACGATTCCTGACTTGCTCCCAAGGTGATAAAATGGAAAATTTATTAGATGTAATAGAGCAATTTTTGAGTCTATCGGATGAAAAACTAGAAGAGTTGGCTGATAAAAATCAATTATTGCGTTTACAAGAAGAAAAGGAAAGGAAGAATGCGTAAGTTCTTAATTATTTTGTTGCTACCGAGTTTTTTGACTATTTCAAAAGTCGTTAGCACAGAAAAAGAAGTCGTCTATACTTCGAAAGAAATTTATTACCTTTCACAATCTGACTTTGGTATTTATTTTAGAGAAAAATTAAGTTCTCCCATGGTTTATGGAGAGGTTCCTGTTTATGCGAATGAAGATTTAGTAGTGGAATCTGGAAAATTGACTCCCCAAACAAGTTTTCAAATAACCGAGTGGCACTTAAATAAACAAGGAATTCCGGTATTTAAGCTATCAAATCATCAATTTATAGCTGCGGACAAACGATTTTTATATGATCAATCAGAGGTAACTCCAACAATAAAAAAAGTATGGTTAGAATCTGATTTTAAACTGTACAATAGTCCTTATGACTTAAAAGAAGTGAAATCATCCTTATCAGCTTATTCGCAAGTATCAATTGATAAGACCATGTTTGTAGAAGGAAGAGAATTTCTACATATTGATCAGGCTGGATGGGTAGCTAAAGAATCAACTTCTGAAGAAGATAATCGGATGAGTAAAGTCCAAGAAATGTTATCGGAAAAATATCAGAAGGATTCATTTTCTATTTATGTTAAGCAACTGACTACTGGAAAAGAAGCTGGTATCAATCAAGATGAAAAGATGTATGCGGCTAGTGTTTTGAAACTCCCTTATCTTTATTATACGCAAGAAAAAATAAATGAAGGTCTTTATCAGTTAGATACGACTGTAAAATACATATCTGCAGTCAATGATTTTCCTGGTTCCTATAAACCAGAAGGAAGTGGTAGTCTTCCTAAAAAAGAGGATAATAAAGAGTATTCTCTAAAGGATTTAATTACGAAAGTATCAAAAGAATCTGATAATGTAGCTCATAATCTATTGGGATATTACATTTCAAACCAATCTGATGCCACATTCAAATCCAAGATGTCTGCTATTATGGGAGATGATTGGGATTCCAAAGAAAAATTGATTTCTTCTAAGATGGCTGGGAAGGTTATGGAGGCAATTTATAATCAAAATGGATTTGTATTGGAGTCTTTGACTAAAACAGATTTTGATAATGAGAGAATTGCCAAAGGTGTTTCTGTTAAAGTAGCTCATAAAATTGGAGATGCGGATGAATTTAAGCATGATACAGGTGTTGTCTATGCAGATTCTCCATTTATTCTTTCTATTTTCACTAAAAATTCTGATTATGATACGATTTCTAAGATAGCCAAGGATGTTTATGAGGTTCTAAAATGAGGAAACAAGATTTTTTAAATCATTTTCTCAAGAAGGGATATTTCAAAAGGCATGCTAAGGTGATGCTAGCTCTTTCTGGTGGATTAGATTCTATGTTTCTATTTAAGGTGTTATCTACGTATCAAAAAGAGTTAGAAATTGAATTGATTCTAGCTCATGTGAATCATAAGCAGAGAGTAGAATCAGATTGGGAAGAACAGGAATTAAGGAAGTTAGCTGCTGAAGCAGAGCTTCCTATTTATATCAGCGGTTTTTCAGGAGAATTTTCAGAAGCGCGTGCTCGACATTTTCGTTATGATTTTTTTCAAGAGGTCATGAAAAAGACAGGTGCGACAGCTTTAGTCACTGCCCACCATGCTGATGACCAGGTGGAAACGATTTTGATGCGTTTGATTCGAGGTACTCGTTTGCGCTATCTATCAGGAATTAAGGAGAAGCAAGTAGTCGGAGAGATAGAAATCATTCGGCCCTTCTTGCATTTTCAGAAAAAAGACTTCCCATCAATTTTTCATTTTGAAGATACATCAAATAAGGAAAATCATTATTTTCGCAATCGTATTCGAAACTCATACTTACCAGAATTAGAAAAAGAAAATCCTAGATTTAGAGATGCGATCTTAAGCATCGGCAATGAAATTTTAGATTATGACTTAGCTATTGCTGAATTATCAAAGAATATTGATGTAGAAAATTTAGATCAGCTATTGTCTTACTCTGAGTCGACACAAAGAGTTTTACTTCAAACTTATCTGAATCGTTTTCCAAATTTGAATCTTACAAAAGCTCAGTTTGAAGAAGTTAGACAAATTTTAAAAACTAAAAGCCAGTATCGTCATCCGCTTAAAAATGGTTATGAATTAGTAAAAGAGTATCAACAGTTTCGGATTTGTAAAATCAGTCCTCAGTCTGATGAAAAGGAAGATGAACTTGTGTTACACTATCAAAATCAGGTATCTTATCAAGGATATTTATTTTCCTTTGGAATTCCATTGGAAGGTGAATCAATTCAACAAATACCTGTTTCACGCGAAACATCCATATACATTCGTCATCGAAAACAAGGAGATGTTTTGATTCAAAATGGGCATAGAAAAAAACTCAGACGTCTATTTATTGATTTGAAAACCCCTATGGAAAAGAGAAAATCTGCGTTGATTATTGAGCAATTTGGTGAAATTGTTTCAATTTTGGGAATTGCGACCAGTAATTTGAGTAAAAACACGAAAAATGATATAATGAACACTGTACTTTATATAGAAAAAATAGATAGGTAAAAAAATGTTAGAAAACGATATTAAAAAAATCCTCGTTTCACACGATGAAATTACAGAAGCTGCTAAAAAATTAGGTGCTCAACTCACTAAAGACTATGCAGGAAAAAATCCAATTTTAGTTGGGATTTTAAAAGGATCTATTCCTTTTATGGCTGAATTAGTTAAACATATTGACACACATATTGAAATGGACTTCATGATGGTTTCTAGCTACCATGGTGGAACAGCAAGTAGCGGTGTTATCAATATTAAGCAAGATGTAACTCAAGACATCAAAGGAAGACATGTTTTATTTGTAGAAGATATCATTGATACAGGTCAAACTTTGAAGAATTTGCGAGATATGTTTATTGAAAGAGAAGCTGCTTCTGTTAAAATTGCCACCTTGTTGGATAAACCAGAAGGACGTGTTGTAGAAATTGAGGCAGACTATACCTGCTTTACTATTCCAAATGAGTTTGTAGTAGGTTATGGTTTAGACTACAAAGAAAACTATCGTAACCTTCCTTATGTTGGAGTATTGAAAGAAGAAGTATATTCAAATTAGAAAGAACAATTTTTAATGAAAAAACAAAATAATGGTTTAATTAAAAATCCTTTTCTATGGTTATTACTTATTTTTTTCCTAGTCACAGCTTACCAGTATTTTAGTACAGGTAGTGTTGCAGGGAAAAGTGAGCAAATTAATTATACAGAATTGGTAAAAGAAATTACCGATGACAATGTAAAAGAATTGACTTACCAACCAAATGGCAGTGTTATCGAAGTTTCAGGTGTTTATAAAAATCCTAAAACAAGTAAAGAAGAAACAGGCATTCAGTTCTTTTCTCCATCTGCTACAACAGTAGAGAAATTTTCAAGCATCATTCTTCCTTCAGATACGACGGTATCAGAATTACAAAAGCTTGCTTCTGACCATAAAGCGGAAGTAACTGTTAAACATGAAAGTTCAAGTGGTATGTGGATTAATATTCTTGTATCCATTGTGCCATTCGGTATTCTTTTCTTCTTCCTATTCTCTATGATGGGAAATATGGGAGGAAATAATGGCCGTAACCCAATGAGTTTTGGACGTAGTAAGGCTAAAGCTGCAAATAAAGAAGATATTAAAGTAAGATTTTCAGATGTTGCTGGAGCTGAGGAAGAAAAACAAGAACTAGTTGAAGTTGTTGAATTCTTAAAAGATCCAAAACGATTTACAAAACTTGGAGCCCGTATTCCAGCAGGTGTTCTTTTGGAGGGACCTCCGGGAACAGGTAAAACTTTGCTTGCTAAGGCAGTAGCCGGAGAAGCAGGTGTTCCATTCTTTAGTATTTCAGGTTCTGACTTTGTAGAAATGTTTGTCGGAGTTGGAGCTAGTCGTGTTCGTTCTCTTTTTGAAGATGCCAAAAAAGCAGCACCAGCTATCATCTTTATCGATGAAATTGATGCTGTTGGCCGTCAACGTGGAGTCGGTCTCGGTGGAGGTAATGACGAACGTGAACAAACCTTGAACCAACTTTTGATTGAGATGGATGGTTTTGAGGGAAATGAAGGAATTATTGTCATCGCTGCGACAAACCGTTCAGATGTACTTGACCCTGCCCTTTTGCGTCCAGGACGTTTTGATAGAAAAGTATTGGTTGGCCGTCCTGATGTTAAAGGTCGTGAAGCAATCTTGAAAGTTCATGCTAAGAACAAGCCTTTAGCAGAAGATGTTGATTTGAAATTAGTTGCTCAACAAACTCCAGGTTTTGTTGGTGCTGATTTAGAGAATGTATTGAATGAAGCGGCTCTAGTTGCTGCTCGTCGCAATAAATCAATCATTGATGCCTCAGATATTGATGAAGCAGAAGATAGAGTTATTGCTGGACCTTCTAAGAAAGATAAGACAGTTTCACAAAAAGAACGTGAATTGGTTGCCTACCATGAGGCAGGACATACTATTGTTGGTCTAGTCTTGTCGAATGCCCGTGTTGTCCATAAGGTCACAATTGTACCACGTGGCCGTGCAGGTGGTTATATGATTGCACTTCCTAAAGAGGATCAAATGCTTCTATCTAAAGAAGATATGAAAGAGCAATTGGCTGGCTTAATGGGGGGACGTGTAGCTGAAGAAATTATCTTTAATGTCCAAACTACGGGAGCTTCAAATGACTTTGAACAGGCGACACAAATGGCGCGTGCAATGGTTACAGAGTACGGTATGAGTGAAAAACTTGGCCCAGTACAATATGAAGGAAATCATGCTATGTTTGGTGCACAAAGCCCTCAAAAATCAATTTCAGAACAAACAGCTTATGAAATTGACGAAGAGGTTCGTTCATTATTGAATGAGGCACGAAATAAAGCCGCTGAAATTATTCAGTCAAATCGTGAAACTCACAAGTTGATTGCAGAAGCATTATTGAAATACGAAACATTGGATAGTACACAAATTAAATCTCTTTATGAAACAGGAAAGATGCCTGAAACAGTCGAGGAGGAATCTCATGCACTATCCTATGATGAAGTAAAGTCAAAAATGAATGATGAGAAATAACCCAAAGAGAGGCAAGCCCTCTCTTTTTTGTGCAGTTGAGGAGCTAAAGGGAACAGAATGGAGGAAATGGGACAAAAGTGTTTCTGAATCTGTTAAACTGTATCTAGAAAGGGGGACGTTATGTTTAAAGAATTATATGAAGAAGTCCAGGGGATTGTATATAAGTGTAGAAATGAATATTACCTTCATTTATGGGAGCTATCAGATTGGGACCAAGAGGGAATGATTTGCTTACATGAATTGATTAGTAGAGAAGAAGAGCTAGTAGAAGATATTCCTCGTTTACGTAAATACTTCAAAACTAAATTCCGTAATCGAATTTTAGACCATATCCGTAAACAAGAAAGCCAGAAGCGTAGATATGATAAAGAACCTTATGAAGAAGTAGGTGAGATCTGTCATCGTATTAGTGAGGGAGGTCTCTGGCTAGATGAGTATTATCTCTTTCATGAGACACTAAGAGATTATAGAAGCAAACAAAGTAAAGATAAACAAGAAGAGTTAGAACGCGTCTTAAGACATGAACGCTTCCGAGGGCGTCAAAGAGTATTAAGAGACTTACGTATTGTGTTTAAGGAGTTTGATATCCGTACACACTAGGAAACCATGCAAAAAAAAATGAAAAAGTTTAAAAAAAGTGTTGACAAAGTTTGAAAAGCCAGTATAATAGTAAGAGTTGAAAATAACAGCTCAGGTCCGTTGGTCAAGGGGTTAAGACACCGCCTTTTCACGGCGGTAACACGGGTTCGAATCCCGTACGGACTATGGTATGTTGTGGTTGAGGCACTTGATGAAAAAAGATTAAAAAAGTTTCAAAAAAGTGTTGACAAGCGAAAGCGACTGTGATATACTAATATAGTTGTCACTTGAGAGAAGCAAGTGACAAAGACCTTTGAAAACTGAACAAGACGAACCAATGTGCAGGGCACTACAACAATTGTTGTAGTACTGAACAATGAAAAAACAATAAATCTGTCAGTGACAGAAATGAGTGAGAACTCAAACTTTTAATGAGAGTTTGATCCTGGCTCAGGACGAACGCTGGCGGCGTGCCTAATACATGCAAGTAGAACGCTGAAGGAGGAGCTTGCTTCTCCGGATGAGTTGCGAACGGGTGAGTAACGCGTAGGTAACCTGCCTGGTAGCGGGGGATAACTATTGGAAACGATAGCTAATACCGCATAAGAGTAGATGTTGCATGACATTTGCTTAAAAGGTGCAATTGCATCACTACCAGATGGACCTGCGTTGTATTAGCTAGTTGGTGGGGTAACGGCTCACCAAGGCGACGATACATAGCCGACCTGAGAGGGTGATCGGCCACACTGGGACTGAGACACGGCCCAGACTCCTACGGGAGGCAGCAGTAGGGAATCTTCGGCAATGGACGGAAGTCTGACCGAGCAACGCCGCGTGAGTGAAGAAGGTTTTCGGATCGTAAAGCTCTGTTGTAAGAGAAGAACGAGTGTGAGAGTGGAAAGTTCACACTGTGACGGTATCTTACCAGAAAGGGACGGCTAACTACGTGCCAGCAGCCGCGGTAATACGTAGGTCCCGAGCGTTGTCCGGATTTATTGGGCGTAAAGCGAGCGCAGGCGGTTAGATAAGTCTGAAGTTAAAGGCTGTGGCTTAACCATAGTACGCTTTGGAAACTGTTTAACTTGAGTGCAAGAGGGGAGAGTGGAATTCCATGTGTAGCGGTGAAATGCGTAGATATATGGAGGAACACCGGTGGCGAAAGCGGCTCTCTGGCTTGTAACTGACGCTGAGGCTCGAAAGCGTGGGGAGCAAACAGGATTAGATACCCTGGTAGTCCACGCCGTAAACGATGAGTGCTAGGTGTTAGACCCTTTCCGGGGTTTAGTGCCGCAGCTAACGCATTAAGCACTCCGCCTGGGGAGTACGACCGCAAGGTTGAAACTCAAAGGAATTGACGGGGGCCCGCACAAGCGGTGGAGCATGTGGTTTAATTCGAAGCAACGCGAAGAACCTTACCAGGTCTTGACATCCCTCTGACCGCTCTAGAGATAGAGTTTTCCTTCGGGACAGAGGTGACAGGTGGTGCATGGTTGTCGTCAGCTCGTGTCGTGAGATGTTGGGTTAAGTCCCGCAACGAGCGCAACCCCTATTGTTAGTTGCCATCATTCAGTTGGGCACTCTAGCGAGACTGCCGGTAATAAACCGGAGGAAGGTGGGGATGACGTCAAATCATCATGCCCCTTATGACCTGGGCTACACACGTGCTACAATGGCTGGTACAACGAGTCGCAAGCCGGTGACGGCAAGCTAATCTCTTAAAGCCAGTCTCAGTTCGGATTGTAGGCTGCAACTCGCCTACATGAAGTCGGAATCGCTAGTAATCGCGGATCAGCACGCCGCGGTGAATACGTTCCCGGGCCTTGTACACACCGCCCGTCACACCACGAGAGTTTGTAACACCCGAAGTCGGTGAGGTAACCTTTTAGGAGCCAGCCGCCTAAGGTGGGATAGATGATTGGGGTGAAGTCGTAACAAGGTAGCCGTATCGGAAGGTGCGGCTGGATCACCTCCTTTCTAAGGATAAGGAACTGCGCATTGGTCTTGTTTAGTCTTGAGAGGTCTTGTGGGGCCTTAGCTCAGCTGGGAGAGCGCCTGCTTTGCACGCAGGAGGTCAGCGGTTCGATCCCGCTAGGCTCCATTGGTGAGAGATCACCAAGTAATGCACATTGAAAATTGAATATCTATATCAAATAGTAACAAGAAAATAAACCGAAAACGCTGTAGTATTAATAAGAGTTTATGACTGAAAGGTCAAAAAAATAAGGTTAAGTTAATAAGGGCGCACGGTGGATGCCTTGGCACTAGGAGCCGAAGAAGGACGTGACAAACGACGATATGCCTTGGGTAGCTGTAAGTAAGCGATGATCCAGGGATTTCCGAATGGGGGAACCCAACAGGTACTACCTGTTACCCGCATCTGTTAAGGATGTGAGGAGGAAGACGCAGTGAACTGAAACATCTAAGTAGCTGCAGGAAGAGAAAGCAAAAGCGATTGCCTTAGTAGCGGCGAGCGAAACGGCAGGAGGGCAAACCGAAGAGTTTACTCTTCGGGGTTGTAGGACTGCAATGTGGACTCAAAGATTATAGAAGAATGATTTGGGAAGATCAGCCAAAGAGAGTAATAGCCTCGTATTTAAAATAGTCTTTGTACCTAGCAGTATCCTGAGTACGGCGGGACACGTGAAATCCCGTCGGAATCTGGGAGGACCATCTCCCAACCCTAAATACTCCCTAGTGACCGATAGTGAACCAGTACCGTGAGGGAAAGGTGAAAAGCACCCCGGGAGGGGAGTGAAATAGAACCTGAAACCGTGTGCCTACAACAAGTTCGAGCCCGTTAATGGGTGAGAGCGTGCCTTTTGTAGAATGAACCGGCGAGTTACGTTATGATGCGAGGTTAAGTTGAAGAGACGGAGCCGTAGGGAAACCGAGTCTGAATAGGGCGAATTAGTATCATGACGTAGACCCGAAACCATGTGACCTACCCATGAGCAGGTTGAAGGTGCGGTAAGACGCACTGGAGGACCGAACCAGGGCACGTTGAAAAGTGCTTGGATGACTTGTGGGTAGCGGAGAAATTCCAAACGAACTTGGAGATAGCTGGTTCTCTCCGAAATAGCTTTAGGGCTAGCGTCGACATTAGAGATTCTTGGAGGTAGAGCACTGTTTGGGTGAGGGGTCCATCCCGGATTACCAATCTCAGATAAACTCCGAATGCCAATGAATTATAGTCGGCAGTCAGACTGCGAGTGCTAAGATCCGTAGTCGAAAGGGAAACAGCCCAGACCACCAGCTAAGGTCCCAAAATAATTGTTAAGTGGAAAAGGATGTGGGGTTGCACAGACAACTAGGATGTTAGCTTAGAAGCAGCTATTCATTCAAAGAGTGCGTAATAGCTCACTAGTCGAGTGACCCTGCGCCGAAAATGTACCGGGGCTAAAACAATTTACCGAAGCTGTGGATACCTTTATAGGTATGGTAGGAGAGCGTTCTATGTGTGATGAAGGTGTACCGTGAGGAGTGCTGGAACGCATAGAAGTGAGAATGCCGGTATGAGTAGCGAAAGACAGGTGAGAATCCTGTCCACCGTAAGACTAAGGTTTCCAGGGGAAGGCTCGTCCGCCCTGGGTTAGTCGGGACCTAAGGAGAGACCGAAAGGTGTATCCGATGGACAACAGGTTGATATTCCTGTACTAGAGTATGTAGTGATGGAGGGACGCAGTAGGCTAACTAAAGCAGACGATTGGAAGTGTCTGTCTAAGCAGTGAGGTGTGAACTGAGTCAAATGCTTAGTTCTATAACATTGAGCTGTGATGGGGAGCGAAGTTTAGTAGCGAAGTTAGTGACGTCACACTGCCAAGAAAAGCTTCTAGCGTTTAAACATACTCTACCCGTACCGCAAACCGACACAGGTAGTCGAGGCGAGTAGCCTCAGGTGAGCGAGAGAACTCTCGTTAAGGAACTCGGCAAAATGACCCCGTAACTTCGGGAGAAGGGGTGCTGACTTTAAGTCAGCCGCAGTGAATAGGCCCAAGCAACTGTTTATCAAAAACACAGCTCTCTGCTAAATCGTAAGATGATGTATAGGGGGTGACGCCTGCCCGGTGCTGGAAGGTTAAGAGGAGTGCTTAGCGTAAGCGAAGGTATGAATTGAAGCCCCAGTAAACGGCGGCCGTAACTATAACGGTCCTAAGGTAGCGAAATTCCTTGTCGGGTAAGTTCCGACCCGCACGAAAGGCGTAATGATTTGGGCACTGTCTCAACGAGAGACTCGGTGAAATTTTAGTACCTGTGAAGATGCAGGTTACCCGCGACAGGACGGAAAGACCCCATGGAGCTTTACTGCAGTTTGATATTGAGTGTCTGTACCACATGTACAGGATAGGTAGGAGTCTATGAGATCGGGACGCCAGTTTCGAAGGAGACGTTGTTGGGATACTACCCTTGTGTTATGGCCACTCTAACCCGGATAGGTGATCCCTATCGGAGACAGTGTCTGACGGGCAGTTTGACTGGGGCGGTCGCCTCCTAAAAGGTAACGGAGGCGCCCAAAGGTTCCCTCAGAATGGTTGGAAATCATTCGCAGAGTGTAAAGGTATAAGGGAGCTTGACTGCGAGAGCTACAACTCGAGCAGGGACGAAAGTCGGGCTTAGTGATCCGGTGGTTCCGTATGGAAGGGCCATCGCTCAACGGATAAAAGCTACCCTGGGGATAACAGGCTTATCTCCCCCAAGAGTTCACATCGACGGGGAGGTTTGGCACCTCGATGTCGGCTCGTCGCATCCTGGGGCTGTAGTCGGTCCCAAGGGTTGGGCTGTTCGCCCATTAAAGCGGCACGCGAGCTGGGTTCAGAACGTCGTGAGACAGTTCGGTCCCTATCCGTCGCGGGCGTAGGAAATTTGAGAGGATCTGCTCCTAGTACGAGAGGACCAGAGTGGACTTACCGCTGGTGTACCAGTTGTCTTGCCAAAGGCATCGCTGGGTAGCTATGTAGGGAAGGGATAAACGCTGAAAGCATCTAAGTGTGAAACCCACCTCAAGATGAGATTTCCCATGATTTTATATCAGTAAGAGCCCTGAGAGATGATCAGGTAGATAGGTTAGAAGTGGAAGTGTGGCGACACATGTAGCGGACTAATACTAATAGCTCGAGGACTTATCCAAAGTAACTGAGAATATGAAAGCGAACGGTTTTCTTGCTTTGAATAGATATTCAATTTTGAGTAGGTATTACTCAGAGTTAAGTGACGATAGCCTAGGAGATACACCTGTACCCATGCCGAACACAGAAGTTAAGCCCTAGAACGCCGGAAGTAGTTGGGGGTTGCCCCCTGTGAGATATGGAAGTCGCTTAGCTTTAATCCGCCATAGCTCAGTTGGTAGTAGCGCATGACTGTTAATCATGATGTCGTAGGTTCGAGTCCTACTGGCGGAGTAGTTAAGGAAAAAGAGGTTTAGGCCTCTTTTTTTATGTAATTAATAATCTATTTAGTGTTATTTGGTGTGAGATATTTTTACTGAGTAAAGTTTCAGAGCCCTCCGTTTTCGAGCAAGGAGATTTTTTTAGTACTTTAATTGAGGGTAGCGAAGAGGCTAAACGTGGCGGACTGTAAATACGCTCCTTCGAGGGGTTCGAATCCTTCCCCTTCCATTATCTTATTTTTTGAAATTTAAGTAGTAAATTTGTTCCTATTCTGTCAACTTTTCCTATTTGTTATCTTTTTGAGGTTGGTATTTTAACAATTCAGGAATTATTAATGATTAATTAAAATTTTTTGTTAGAATAAGATCATAAAAAGTAAAGGAGTGTATGCTTATGCTACAAAATATTTATGATCAGATGACTGATTTCTATGACAGTATCGAAGAAGAGTATGCTACTTTCTTTGGTAATAGTTGGGACTGGGAACATTTTCATTTTAAATTTTTGATTTATTATTTAGTTAGATATGGCATTGGGTGTCGTAGGGATTTTATCGTTTACCATTATCGTGTTGCTTATCGTTTGTATCTTGAAAAATTGATAATGAAACAGGGTTTTGTTGCTTGTTGAAACAGTATGAGTTAATTTCCGAACAAATTTAACTTTTTGTGGCAAAATAATGATAAATAGCCGGAATTTTTTATAAATCATTTTTTAATAGTTGGAAATAGCAAATCTTTCTATTGTTTCTTCTTGATAAAAAGGCGATTTTTTCTTATAATAAATTGTAAGATATAATTGCAGGTGAGAGTCCTGCCATGTATGTGAGAAAGGAAGAGCCTGAGGGCTCAGACAAGATTATGACTTCAGTTGTTGTTGTAGGTACCCAGTGGGGTGATGAAGGTAAAGGGAAGATTACAGATTTCCTTTCAGCGAATGCAGAAGTGATTGCACGTTACCAAGGTGGTGATAATGCAGGTCACACGATTGTGATTGATGGTAAGAAATTTAAGTTGCACTTGATTCCATCTGGAATTTTCTTCCCTGAAAAAATCTCTGTTATTGGTAACGGAATGGTTGTAAATCCTAAATCTCTTGTAAAAGAGTTGAGCTATCTTCATGAGGAGGGTGTGACAACTGATAACTTGCGTATTTCTGATCGCGCGCATGTTATTTTGCCTTATCATATCGAGTTAGACCGTTTGCAAGAAGAAGCTAAGGGCGACAATAAGATTGGTACTACAATCAAGGGGATTGGTCCAGCTTATATGGACAAGGCTGCTCGTGTTGGGATTCGTATCGCAGATCTTTTGGATAAAGATATTTTCCGTGAGCGTTTAGAACGTAACCTTGCTGAAAAGAATCGTCTTTTTGAAAAATTGTATGACAGTAAAGCGATTGCTTTCGATGATATTTTTGAAGAATATTACGAATATGGTCAACAAATTAAGAAGTATGTGACAGATACATCTGTCATTTTGAATGATGCGCTTGATAACGGTAAACGTGTGCTTTTTGAAGGTGCACAAGGTGTTATGCTAGATATCGACCAAGGTACCTATCCATTTGTTACGTCATCAAACCCTGTGGCTGGTGGTGTGACCATTGGTTCTGGTGTTGGTCCAAGTAAGATTGACAAGGTTGTTGGTGTATGTAAAGCCTATACGAGTCGTGTTGGAGACGGTCCTTTCCCAACTGAGTTGTTTGATGAAGTGGGAGAACGTATCCGTGAAGTCGGTCATGAATATGGTACAACAACTGGTCGTCCACGTCGTGTGGGATGGTTTGACTCAGTTGTGATGCGTCATAGTCGTCGTGTTTCTGGTATTACTAATCTTTCATTGAACTCTATCGATGTTTTGAGTGGTTTAGATACAGTGAAGATCTGTGTGGCCTATGATCTTGATGGTCAACGTATCGACTACTATCCAGCTAGTCTTGAGCAATTGAAACGTTGCAAGCCTATCTATGAAGAGTTACCAGGTTGGTCAGAAGATATTACCGGGGTTCGTAATTTGGAAGATCTTCCTGAGAATGCGCGTAACTACGTTCGTCGTGTGAGTGAATTGGTTGGTGTTCGTATTTCTACTTTCTCAGTGGGTCCTGGTCGTGAACAAACAAATATTTTAGAAAGTGTTTGGTCCTAAGAGATTTTTAAGATTTGTTTAAGATAGGTCGGGTATACTATAGACAGTTACAAGAAGACCTCCTAACTTGTTGTAACAAATATCCTAAACTTTTCTTTTTCATAATAATCTCCCTATAGAGTCACCGCATTCGGTGGCTTTTTTTGTCTTGGGATTCATGATATAATAATAAAATCGATAAGCAAGAAAAGAGAAACGGATGAATTATACAGTTGAAGAAAAAGAAGTCTTTATGAGGGAAGCTTTGAGAGAGGCTGAGATTGCTCTTGAACATGATGAAATTCCAATTGGTTGTGTGATTGTCAAGGACGGAGAAATCATTGGCCGTGGGCATAATGCGCGTGAGGAGTTGCAACGAGCGGTTATGCATGCGGAGATTATGGCTATAGAGCATGCGAACCTGAGTGAGGAGAGTTGGCGCTTGCTGGATTGCACGCTTTTTGTGACCATTGAGCCTTGTGTCATGTGTAGTGGGGCGATTGGACTCGCCCGTATTCCAAACGTGGTCTATGGGGCTAAAAACCAGAAATTTGGCGCTGCTGGGAGTTTGTACGATATCTTGACAGATGAGCGTCTCAATCATCGTGTGGAGGTTGAAACGGGAATTTTGGAAGATGAATGCGCAGCTATTATGCAGGACTTTTTTAGAAATAGACGGAAAAAATAATTTTTCTTTTAAAATGAAGAGGAATGTGATATAATAAATAGTGGAGCAACAGTTCTGCGTGAAGCGGGTCAGGGGAGGAATCCAGCAGCCCTAAGCGATTTGAATTGTGTGCTCTTTTTTTCGTGCTTTTTCCGAATAAATAAGATAGAATAATCTAGAATAAATGATAATAGAAAAGAGAAGATGATGAAAATTCGTGGTTTTGAATTAGTTTCTAGTTTTACAGATGAAAATTTATTGCCCAAGCGTGAGACAGCGCATGCGGCTGGTTACGACTTAAAGGTTGCTGTGCGCACAGTTATCGCTCCAGGAGAGATTGTATTAATTCCGACAGGGGTTAAGGCTTATATGCAACCGACGGAGGTTCTCTACCTCTATGATCGCTCTTCAAACCCTCGTAAGAAGGGCTTGGTCTTGATTAATTCAGTTGGGGTCATTGATGGGGACTATTATGGAAATCCTGGGAATGAAGGACATATTTTTGCTCAGATGAAGAATATCACAGACCAAGAGGTTGTTCTTGAAGTTGGGGAGCGTGTGGTCCAGGCTGTCTTTGCTCCTTTCTTAATTGCAGATGGAGATATGGCTGATGGCGTTCGAACTGGTGGATTTGGATCGACCGGGCACTAGAATGAAGATTATCTTTGTACGTCACGGGGAGCCAGATTATCGTGAGTTAGAGGAGCGTTCTTATACGGGATTTGGGATAGATTTGGCCCCCTTGTCTGAGAAGGGACGGCAGCAAGCCCAGAAACTGAGCACCAATCCTTTACTCCCTTCAGCTGAAATAATCGTATCTTCTGCAGTCACAAGAGCTTTAGAAACGGCTTCTTATGTGGCTTGTGTTACTGGACTTCCTTTGAGAGTGGAACCATTATTGCATGAATGGCAGGTCTATGAAAGTGGCACAGATAATTTTGAAAAAGCTCGTGCTATATTTCTAGAAAATAATGGGGAGTTACTTCCTAATAGTCCTATTCAATATGAGACAGCTGCGAAGATGAAGTCTCGTTTTCTAGAATGCATGGCTAAGTATCGAGATTACCAGACCGTGATAGTGGTAACTCACAACATGCTCATGCGTCAGTTTGTGCCAAATGAGAAGATTGATTTTTGCCAAGTGATTGAGTGTGAGTTAGAGATATAGAAAGAGGTTTATCATCGCAAAGAAAAAAGCGACATTTGTATGTCAAAATTGTGGGTATAATTCACCTAAATATCTGGGGCGTTGCCCCAACTGTGGGTCTTGGTCTTCTTTTGTAGAAGAGGTTGAGGTTGCCGAGGTCAAGAATGCGCGTGTGTCCTTGACAGGTGAGAAAACCAAGCCCATGAAACTGGCTGAGGTGACTTCCATCAATGTCAATCGAACCAAGACGGAGATGGAGGAATTCAACCGTGTACTTGGAGGCGGAGTGGTACCGGGAAGTCTCGTCCTCATAGGTGGGGATCCTGGTATTGGGAAATCAACCCTTCTCCTACAAGTCTCAACTCAGCTGTCTCAAGTTGGGACTGTTCTCTACGTCAGTGGGGAGGAGTCTGCCCAGCAGATTAAGCTACGAGCAGAGCGCTTGGGTGATATTGATAGTGAGTTTTATCTTTATGCAGAGACCAATATGCAGAGTGTTCGAACTGAGGTGGAGCGCATCCAGCCAGACTTCCTCATCATCGACTCCATTCAGACTATTATGTCTCCTGAGATTTCAGGGGTGCAGGGGTCTGTTTCTCAAGTGCGTGAGGTGACAGCGGAACTTATGCAGCTGGCCAAAACAAATAACATTGCCATCTTTATCGTAGGACATGTGACCAAGGAGGGCACTCTAGCTGGTCCTCGTATGTTGGAGCATATGGTGGATACGGTGCTTTACTTTGAAGGGGAGCGCCACCATACCTTCCGTATTTTAAGAGCGGTCAAAAACCGTTTTGGATCCACTAATGAGATTGGGATTTTTGAGATGCAGTCGGGCGGTTTGGTTGAGGTTCTCAATCCGAGTCAAGTTTTCTTAGAAGAGCGTTTGGATGGAGCAACTGGTTCATCAATCGTTGTGACCATGGAAGGGACGCGTCCGATTTTGGCGGAGGTTCAGGCTTTGGTAACACCGACCATGTTTGGAAATGCCAAGCGTACGACGACAGGACTTGATTTTAACCGTGCTAGCTTGATTATGGCTGTTTTGGAAAAACGGGCAGGTCTTCTCTTGCAAAATCAGGATGCCTATCTCAAATCTGCTGGCGGTGTCAAATTGGATGAACCTGCCATTGACTTAGCTGTTGCAGTTGCCATTGCTTCGAGCTACAAGGATAAGCCAACTAATCCTCAGGAATGTTTTGTGGGAGAACTGGGCTTGACAGGAGAGATTCGGCGTGTGAATCGTATCGAACAACGCATCAATGAAGCTGCTAAACTGGGATTTACTAAGATTTATGTACCTAAGAATTCCTTGACAGGAATTACTCCGCCTAAGGAAATTCAGGTCATTGGAGTGACAACGATTCAGGAAGTTTTGAAAAAGGTCTTTGCATAATCCGTGACAAATCTTCTTAAAAATGATAAGATAGGAGAAATATTTGACTATCAAATTTTCGAGGAGGGAATCGTGTCGTATTTTGAACAGTTTATGCAAGCCAATCAGGCTTATGTTGCCCTACATGGGCAGTTAAATCTGCCACTTAAACCCAAAACAAGAGTGGCTATTGTGACCTGTATGGACTCTCGTCTGCACGTTGCGCAAGCCCTAGGTTTGGCACTTGGGGATGCTCATATCTTGCGGAATGCAGGAGGTCGAGTGACTGAGGACATGATTCGTTCGCTAGTTATTTCCCAGCAACAAATGGGGACAAGAGAGATTGTGGTGTTGCACCATACAGACTGTGGTGCTCAGACTTTTGAAAATGGCTCTTTTCAGGAGTATTTAAAAGAGGAACTAGGTGTTGATGTGTCAGATCAGGACTTTTTGCCTTTCCAAGATATAGAGGAGAGTGTACGCGAGGATATGCAACTCCTTATCGAGTCTCCCTTAATACCAGATGATGTGATAATCTCTGGTGCCATTTACGATGTGGATACAGGAAGTATGACAGTCGTAGAATTATAAATACTTCATTTAGAAAGAAAGTGTATGAAGAAAAACAGTATTTTATTTATTTTTATCTTATTGCTATGTATTGGTTTGCAGTATGAGACTATCTACTATACGGATGGTTCGATGTCAGGTGCGGAATATGGACTAATGGGAGTTTCTATCTTTCTAGCTCTCTTTTACATGATTCCGGCTCTTTATTTCCTTTTCTGTATTGGGAAAAAATGGGAATTACCAAAGAAGGCCTTGATTTTGTCTTTATTGGGTGGGATGTTCCTTTCAGGTTGGCTGTCTAGCTTTGCTAATACCTATATCCATGATTTACTGGGTATTCTTTTCCCAGATAGTGCATTTTTAAATGCCTTTGAAAGTGCTATTGTGGCTCCTTTGGTAGAAGAACCGCTTAAATTATTGCCACTTGTCTTTGTTTTGGCTTTGATTCCTGTACGAAAATTAAAATCTTTGTTTTTACTTGGAATTGCTTCTGGTTTGGGATTTCAAATGATTGAGGATATTGGCTATATTCGTACGGATTTGCCAGAGGGCTTTGACTTTACTATTTCGAGAATTTTAGAGCGTATCATCTCAGGAATTGCCTCTCACTGGACTTTTTCAGGTCTGGCTGTAGTAGGTGTTTACTTGCTTTACAGAGCTTATAAAGGGCAGAAGGTTGGCAAGAAAGAGGGGCTTATTTTCCTAGGTTTAGCCTTGGGAACTCATTTCTTGTTTAATTCTCCTTTTGTTGAATTGGAGACAGAGTTGCCTTTAGCGATTCCAGTGGTTACGGCTATTACTCTCTATGGTTTTTATCAGGCTTATCGTTTTGTTGAGAAGCACAATGAGTTGATGAACTAGAATATTTTTTAAAAGAATGATGCAAGGGTACAAATATGGTGCCCTTCTTTTATTTTTGATTGAAAAATAGTGCAAAAAGCGCTACAATGGTAAATGGAAAAATCTTGTGAAAAGCACAAGCGATACATATATACCGGAGGAAATCATGTCTTTTTCTGATTTAAAGCTGTTTGCCCTTTCTTCTAATCAAGAATTGGCAAAACGTGTAGCGCAGGAGATTGGGATAGAGTTGGGGAAATCAAGTGTCCGCCAATTTTCAGATGGAGAGATTCAGGTCAACATCGAAGAATCAATCCGTGGGAAACACGTCTTTATCCTACAATCAACTAGTTCGCCTGTAAATGACAATCTGCTTGAAATTTTGATTATGGTAGATGCTTTGAAGCGTGCGAGTGCAGAATCTGTCAATGTTGTCATGCCTTACTATGGATATGCACGTCAGGATAGAAAGGCGAGAGCGCGTGAGCCAATCACTTCAAAACTTGTTGCAAATATGCTTGAAGTAGCTGGAGTGGATCGTTTATTGACCATCGACTTGCATGCTGCGCAGATTCAAGGATTCTTTGATATTCCTGTGGATCATTTGATGGGAGCTCCTCTGATTGCGGATTATTTTGAGCGTCGTGGTATGGTTGGTTCTGACTATGTGGTTGTCAGCCCAGACCATGGAGGTGTGACTCGTGCCCGTAAGTTGGCAGAATTTTTGAAAACATCTATTGCTATTATTGACAAACGTCGTAGCGTTGATAAGATGAATACCAGTGAAGTCATGAACATCATCGGTAAGGTCGAAGGCAAGACTTGTATCTTGATTGATGATATGATTGATACTGCTGGAACGATTTGTCATGCGGCAGATGCTCTTGCAGAAGCTGGTGCTGTTGAAGTCTATGCAAGCTGTACGCACCCAGTTCTTTCTGGTCCTGCTATGGACAATATCCAAAAGTCAGCTATTAAGAAATTGGTTGTTTTGGATACCATCTATCTTCCAGAAGAGCGTTTGATTGATAAGATTGAGCAAATTTCAATCGCTCATCTCCTAGGGGATGCTATCGTACGTATCCATGAAAAACGCCCACTTTCTCCACTTTTCAGTATTGAGAAAAAGATTTAATGAACAAGCCTGAGATGATTCTCAGGTTTTTTTCATCTCTTTTCCGAATAAATAGATAGAGCCAGAGAATCTAGCAAATTTAGATTTAAAACTGTGGTATAATAAAAGGAGGAAAAGGATGATTCTCAGACATCCGGGCATCAGCCCGACTAATGACTTGGTAGCTAAGAAAATCTTTAGCAATCCAGAAATCACTTGTCAATTTATTCGCGATATGCTGGATTTACCAGCAAAAAATGTGACCATTTTGGAGGGAAGCAATATTCACGTCTTGCCTTCCATACCTTACTCGGCGCAGGATTTCTATACCAGTATAGATGTTTTGGCGGAGTTGGACAATGGCACGCAAGTAATCATTGAAATTCAGGTGCATCATCAGAATTTTTTCATTAATCGTTTATGGGCTTACCTGTGCAGTCAGGTTAATCAAAACCTAGAAAAAATTCGCCAACGTGAAGGTGATACACATCAAAGTTACAAACACATCGCACCAGTATACGCAATCGCAATTGTGGACAGCAATTATTTCCAAGATGATTTGGCTTTTCATAGCTTTAGCATGCGCGAGGATACGACAGGTGAGGTTTTAACCATCACAAACAATGGACAGAAAAACCATCTAGTCAAGATGGCATTCTTGGAATTAAAAAATACAGAGAAACCAGCAAAGATAAGGTTCGCAAACCGTGGTTGGAGTTTTTCGGGAACAAACCCTTTACCCAACAACCCGAGCGAGCCATTAGCCAGGCAGACCAACTGCTGGACTATAAGAGCTGGTCTGAGGAGGACAGGAAGATGTTTAGTCAACTACGTATGCGTGAGGAACAAGCCTTGTTAGCACAGGACTATGCCTTGGAAACTGCTAGGGCAGAGGGACTGGAACAAGGTATTGAACAAGGTTTAGAGCGTGGGAAATTCTTTGCCTTCTTAGATATGGTTCGCCAAGGTCTTCTGACACCTGAGGTTGCCAGCCAGCAGTTGGGCATGACGGTCGCTGAGTTTGAGGCACTATTGAAAGACCATCATAAATAAGACCTAAAAATACAGAGAAACCAGGAAAGACAGGGTTCGCAAACCCTGGTTGGAGTTTTTCGGGAACAAACCCTTTACCCAACAACCCGAGCGAGCTATCAGCCAGGCAGACCAACTGCTGGACTATAAGAGTTGGTCCGAGGAGGACAGAAAAATGTTTAGTCAACTACGTATGCGTGAAGAACAAGCGTTATTGGCTCAGGATTATGCCTTGGAAACAGCTAGAGCGGAAGGCATTGAACAAGGTATTGAACAAGGTATTGAACAAGGTTTAGAACGTGGCCGTGCTGAGGGGATTGAACGGGGATTGGAGCGAGGACTAGCAGAGGGTATCGAAGAGGGATTAAAAGTAGGTCTAGTAAATCTCGTTCGCCAAGGTCTTCTGACTTCCGAGGTTGCTAGCGAGCAATTAGGCATGACCGTCGCTGAGTTTGAGGCCTTGCTATAAGGTCATATTTTAGATAGTAGAAAGTTGATGAAATGGCAAGTTCTTATCAAAAAACTTGCCATTTTTGCTTGACATTTGGAAGGGGTTATAGGATAATACTACAGAAGTGAGTTCTGTCCGACTGTCTATGTGGATTAGATATGAATGATTTGACTAAAGGATGGTAAATTTGTGAGATTTTCACTTGAATATAGGATATTTTAAGCATATTCACTCTCACAAAGTTGTTTTTTCACCTTTTTTTCTAAAAATAGGAAAAAACTTTAAAAACTCGAAGAAAACCCTTGACAAATCCTGCAAATATTTATATACTGTATGGTAGTAAGATAGTCTTACGAAAAAATATATAATGAAAAACAAAGGAGATAAAACGATGAAAAAAGTTTTATTGACAAGCGCAGTCGCTCTTGCAGCATTTGGTGCTGTACAATCTGTTTCAGCTACTTCAGCAGATTCATTTGGTGGTTATAACCCAGATGGAAGTTCAAAAGTTAATGTAACTGGACAAAAAGATAATCCAAACAACCGTTTTGGTTATGGATTCGCAATTGGATCTCAATATATCCGTTACGACCGTGATGCAGCGCATGGTTTCGACCGTCATGTTCGTGTAACTGTTGTTGATGGTGGTGGACGTCCAGTTCCTAACGTAGAAGTTGACTTCTTCTTGAAACCAGCTAAGGGTGAACAAAAACCAGAATACTTTACTGCTAAAACTGACCAATCAGGTGATGCAGAACTTCCAACATTATTCAAAGCTGGTGAAGTGATTCAATACCGTGTTGCTAAAACAGCTACTGACTTTAAAGAAGCAGTAGAACTTGTTGGTGAATTTACTGTTGAAGCTGGTACTTCTGTATCTGGTTCATTGTACACAAATGGTCGCATTGTATTGCCATACAAACTTGATGATCGTGCAGCACAAATTGGTAACGCAACTACAGCTTCTCAATACGGTTGGGCTCAAACAGCTGAAGGTTGGAAATACTTCGAAAATGCTGCAGCTGTTAAAGGTTGGAAACAAGTTGACGGTAAATGGTACTTCTTTAACGCTGAAGGCGTAATGCAAAAATGGTGGGTTAAAGATGGTAACACTTGGTACTACCTAAACGGTTCAGGTCAAATGCAAACTGGTTGGTTGCAAGATGGCGGTAAATGGTACTACCTTGAAAACTCAGGTGCTATGAAAGCTAGCCAATGGTTTGAAGTTGCTGGTAAATGGTACTACGTTGACGGTTCAGGTGCCCTTGCAGTGAATACTACTGTAGGTGGGTACACTGTTGATGCCAACGGTGCATGGGTTAAATAAGAAATTTAACTAAAACAGGAGAGTTATCTCCTGTTTTTTCTTGCATTAATATTGTATAAGTATTATAATGGTTAAAAATAATAGGAGGTTTTCAATGAAATCAAAAATGTGGAAAGTTTTATTAGGTGCAACCTTAGCAGGAACTGCCCTTGTTGGATCAAGAGTAGCTGAAGTAAAGGCTTCGGAAACAAATGTTTATAAGACAGTTGTTTGGGTTACAAAACAGGAAGATGGCAAAGAAAAGATTTTAAAAGATGCTCAAACTTATGATTCATCAAAGCCTGAGACATCATCTCCTGGAAGTATTTCAGGTTATAAATGGGATGGGTCTAAAATTGAAGGAACTGTTCTAAAACATTACTTTAAGCCAACGGTGACGATTTCGGGTGATAAAGTTGACGGAATTTCTGTAAAACCTGATGTTTTAAAACCATTTAAAGATACAGTAAAGGGTACTTCTTGGTTGGTCATGGAATCAGATGGAACTAGTAGAGAATTAAAAGCTTTTCTTCCTGCTACTGCTGCCAAAAAAGCTGAAGAAGTTGAACATGGTACAATTAAAGGTTATCGTTTTGTAGAAACTAAGATTGACCAAGGGGTTCGTAAACATTGGTTTGTAAAAGACGATAGTGCTACTGGGACTGAAAAAGTGGAAGAGAAACTTACAGGTTGGCAATATATCTCTGGGAAGTGGTACTTCTTTGATCAAGATGGCATGAAGAAAACTGGCTGGGTAAATGATGGTAGCTGGTATTATTTAGCGGCAGATGGTAGTATGCAAACTGGTTGGAAATTTATTTCTGGTAAATGGTATTATCTCAATAGTGCTGGCTCTATGCAGACAGGTTGGTTGAACCAAGGTGGTAAGTGGTACTATCTCTACTCCGATGGTGCAATGGCTGCTGGTTGGGCAAAAGTAGATGGTAAATGGTACTATCTAAATACCACTGGTGCAATGGTGACTGGTTGGTTCCAAGCAGGTGGTAAGTGGTATTATGCCTATAGTTCAGGCGCTCTTGCAGTAAGTACAACGATTAACGGCTACACTCTAAATGCAAATGGTGAGTGGGTATAATATTATAAACGGAATAAGTGATAGAGAGGTAAAAGATGAAAGTAAAACACATTTTAGCAGTGGGAGCTGCAGGGGTAACATTACTTGGAGCTAGTACTTTATTAGCTTCAATTTCAGATGAACTAACAGTCTATGCTAGTCAAAATACGACAGAAAATCCTAATCCAGAAAACTTTCGTAGTACACAGTGGAGATATAGAGATAAATCTAATATCCCATTAACTTTCAAATATGCTGAGAAATACTCAGGTGAACCAGGAGAATTTGCAGAATTTACTTATGTAAAAAGTTATTCGGATGGAGGTGTTTGGGTTCATGAGTTTGCTTTAAAAGCTGGTGCAACACCTCCAGCTTCAAACGATAACACATATGTTAATACAAATAGTACTGGTAGAAATAATACGGATCATGTAGATTCTTCTGATACTAACTCATCAACTAATCAAAAAAATGAGTACAAATGGTTAACTGTTAATGGGAAACCTCAACTTTATATTAATAATAATTTAGCTACAGGTTGGCAAAAAGTTGATGGGAAAATCTATTATTTTGATGACAAGGGAGTCATGAAAACAGGAATCCTCGAACTCAAAGATAAACGCTATTACTTTGATGAAGATGGTGTGATGAAAGCTGGTTGGGTCAATGAAGGTGGTAAAGATTACTATATTTCTGATGATGGTTCTAAACCAACTACTATCATTGCAAAAGGTGAGAAGATTTACTACGTTAAAGAGGGGATTCAACAAACTGGCCTACAGCAGATTGATAAAAAATGGTACTTTTTATTAGCAGACGGTAGCCGTAAAACAGGTCTCGTTCAAGATGCAAATAAGAAATGGTATTATATTACAAATGATGGTGAACGTAAAACAGGTCTCGTAAAAGATAGCGATGGTGCTTATCATTTTCTAACTGAAGATGGTGGACGAAAGACAGGTTCCGTTACGATTGATGGTGTGACTTATAAACTAGCAGATCGAGCAAGTAGTAAGCCAGGATGGAATAAAATTGATGGTAAGTGGTACTATTATGATGCGGAAGATAACATGAAGACAGGTTGGGTTAAAGATGGCTCATGGTACTACTTAGATGCTTCTGGTGTAATGAAGATAGGTTGGCAAAAAGTTGATGGAGTATGGTACTATCTAGATGGATCAGGTGCCATGCAAACTGGCTGGTTGCAAGATGGTGGTACTTGGTACTACCTAAACAGTTCAGGTGCTATGGTAACTGGCTGGGCTAAAGTTGGTGGTACATGGTATTACCTTAAAGGCTCAGGTGCTATGGTAACTGATTGGTTCCAAGTAGGTGGTAAATGGTACTATGCTTATAGTTCAGGCGCCCTTGCAGTAAGCACTACAGTTGATGGTTATTACGTAAATGCTAACGGTGAGTGGGTTTAAAAGTGTAAAATTTACCATAGAAAATGTAAATAATGAAAAGAAAATAAAAAGAAAGCTTATAAAACAGGCCTTCTTTTTTCTTTTACAAGAGGTATATTTGAAAATCAATATAAGTATATAAATGTAAAGATAAAATCACCTATCACTGGATTATATTTTTAGAAAGAGTTATAATAAACCCAAATATAATTCTAAAAAAGGGGTTTCAAAAATGGATAAAAAGAAAATGATTTTAACTAGCTTGGCTAGTGTGGCTGTTTTGGGAGCGGCATTTGCGGCATCTCAACCATCAGTCGTGAAAGCTGCAGAGGATAATACAGCTACTGCTTCATCTCAACCAGCTGGCGCAACTGATACATCAGCAACTAATTCAAATAGCGCAACTAACCCTGCTGGAAATTCTGAGACAACAGAGCAACCAGCGGCTACTCAGCCAGCAGAAACTGGAGCTACTGACACTTCTAAATCAGAAGTTACAAGTCCAGAAATTAAACAAGCTGAAGCTGACGCTAAAAAAGCTGAAGGAAAGGTTACTGAAGCTCAAGCTAAAGTAGATACAACGACTGCAGCAGCTAAAGAAGCTGATACAAAACTTGAAGCAGAGAAAAAAGAAGCTGCTGAAGCTGAAGCTGCAAAAACTGAAGCTGAAAAAGCTAAAACTGCAGCTGACGAAGAATTAGATGCAGCAAAAACAAAAGCTGCTGCAGCTGACGCTAAAGCTAAAGAAGAAGCGAAGAAAGAAGAAGACGCTAAGAAAGAAGAAGCTGATTCTAAAGAAGCATTAACCGAGGCTTTAAAACAATTACCTGATGATAACGAATTACTCGACAAAAAAGCAAAAGAGGAATTGTTGAAGGCTGTTGAATCTGGTGAATTAAAAGCTGGGGATATTCTTAAAGAATTAGAAAACGACGATAAAACATCTCAAGCTAATGCTAAAGCAACTCAAGCTGAAGCTAAAACTAAAGATCAATTACCAGCAAACATTAAGGCTGGAATTGACAAAGCTGAAAAAGCCGATGCTGCTCGTCCTGCATCAGAAAAAGCTCAAGATAAAGCTGATGACTTAGGTGAAAAAGTTGATACGCTTAAAGAAGATGCTGATGCATTAAAAGCTGAAGAAGATAAAAAAGCTGAAACTCTTAAAAAACAAGAAGATACATTAAAAGAAGCTAAAGAAGCTCTTAAATCTGCTCAAGATAATGGATTTGGTAAAGATATCACAGCACCACTAGAAAAAGCTGTAACTGCGATTGAAAAAGAGCGTGATGCTGCACAAAATGCATTTGATCAAGCTGCTTCGGATACTAAAGCTGTTGCTGATGAGCTAAACAAACTTACTGATGAGTACAACAAAGCTCTTGATGAAGTAAAAGCTGCTAAAGAAAAAGAGGCTAACGAGCCAGCTAAACCAGTAGAAGAAGAACCAGCTAAACCAGCAGAAAAAACAGAAGCTGAAAAAGCTGCTGAAGCTAAAGCAGAAGCCGATGCTAAAGTTGCTGAATTGCAGAAAAAAGCAGACGAAGCTAAAACAAAAGCAGATGAAGCTACAGCTAAAGCAGAAAAAGAAGCTGAAGATGTAAAAGCTGCTCAAACTAAAAAAGATGAAGCCGATAAAGCTAAAGCTGACGCAGAAGCTGAATTGACTAAAGCAAAAGAAGAAGCCGACAAAGCTAAAGCTAAAGTTGAAGAACTTAAAAAAGAAGAAGCTGAAACTAGAACTGCTCTTAAAGATGCATTAGATCAACTTGAAAAAGCTATCGATGCTGATGCTAAGATTACAAATAAAGAAGAAGCTAAAAAAGCATTAGGTAAAGAAGATATTTTAGCTGCAGTTGAAAAAGGCGACTTAACTGCAGGAGATGTTCTTAAAGAATTAGAAAATCAAAATGCGACTGTTGAAGCTACTAAAGATCAAGATCCTCAAGCTGACGAAATCGGTGCTACAAAACAAGAAGGTAAAGCTCTATCTGAGCTTCCAGCTGCTGATAAAGAAAAATTAGACGCTGCTTACAACAAAGAAGCTTCTAAACCAATCGTTAAAAAACTTCAAGACATCGCTGATGATATCGCTGAAAAAATTGAAAAATTAACTAAAGTAGCTGATAAAGACAAAGCTGATGCTACTGAAAAAGCTAAAGCTGTAGAAGAAAAAAATGCTGCATTAGATAAACAAAAAGAAACTTTAGAAAAAGCTAAAACTGCACTTGCAACAGCTAAGAAAAACAATGCTGAACAATCTATCCAAGATGGATTACAAGATGCTGTAACTAGATTAGAAGCTGCTGTTGCTTCTGCTAAAACTGCTGCAGATGAAGCTCAAGCTAAATTCGACGAAGTTAACGAAGTAGTGAAAGCTTACAAAGATGCAATCGATGAACTAACTGATGATTACAACGCAACTTTAGGTTATATCGAAAACTTAAAAGAAGTTCCTAAAGGTGAAGCACCAAAAGACTTCGCAGGTGGAGTAAATGATGATGAAGCAACTACTGAGCCTGCTAAGGAAGCGGATGAGGTTCCAACGGTTCCTAATGCTCCAGAATTCAATGGTGGGGTAAATCCTGCTGACGCTCCTACAGCTGAAGAAAAACCTGAATTCACAGGTGGAGTAAACGATGAAGAAGCGCCTACAACACCAGCAACTCCAGAGTTCAATAGTGGTGTAAATGATGATAATGCTCCTACTCAACCTAATAATCCTGAATTCAACGGAGGAGTAAATGATACAACACCTCCTACTGAACCTAATAAACCAGAGGGAGAAGCTCCAAAACCAACTAAACCTGAAACTTCAAACGGAGATGCACTTGTACAACCAGAACTTCCTGAATTTGGTGCAAACAATCCTGAAATCAAAAAAATCTTAGACGAAATAGCTAAAGTCAAAGAGCAAATCAAAGACAGCGAAGAAAATGAAGGTGTTGAAGATTACTATAAAGATGGATTAAAAGATCGTTTATCAGATTTAGAAGAAGCCTTAAATACTTTAATCAATAATAAAGCTGCACGTGCAGAAAACGAGCAGTTAGTAGTTACCCGTTATATTGATATTGATTCTAATGCTGACATTTTGGAGGCCGAAGCAGGTAACTTCAAAGGTAAACCAATTGCAGGTTATACTTTTGTGAAATCTGAAGAAGAAAATGGTATTATTACTAACTACTACAGAAGAGTAGATGGAAATTATAATAAGGGACCTCAAATAGAACAACAGTCAGGTAGAAATGGTGGAGATTACCCTGGTGATCGTTACATTATTAATAGACCATCTGCTACCCCAGATGAAACTACACCATCTACACCAGCTCCTGAAACCCCATCTACACCAGCTCCTGGAACAGATGCTCCATCTGTACCAACAGCTGAAACTCCAGCAACTCCTGCGGTTGCACCAACTGTAGCAGGTACTAATAAAGATAATACATATCAAGCTCCAGCTGTGAAAGCAGAAGATAAGAAAGAACTTCCTAACACTGGTGGTAAAGATAATGTTGCAATTGCATCATTAGGATTCCTTGGATTGCTCCTTGGTGCCCTTCCATTTGTGAAACGCAAAAACTAATTAGTTGGAGATATAAAAGAGAAGGATTATGACCTTCTCTTTTTGCGATATGGACTATAGTGAGAGTTCTATTTAAAGAAGAAAAAAGTGAACAAAACGAAATTTTAGTTTTGTTCACTTTTATGTTATTCTATAAACTTACAATAAGGCCTCAAACTCAGCGACTGTCATGCCCAACTGCTGGCTGGCAACCTCGGAAGTCAGGAGACCTTGGCGAACCATATCTAGGAAGGCAAAGAGTTTCCCACGTTCAAGTCCCTGTTCAATACCACGCTCTAAACCTTTTTCTTCAGCTTGTTCCAAGGCATAGTCCTGCGCTAACAATGCTTGTTCTTCACGCATACGTAGTTGACTAAACATTTTCCTGTCCTCCTTAGACCAGCTCTTATAGTCCAGCAGTTGATCTGCCTGGCTGATGGCTCGCTCGGGTTGTTGGGTAAATGGTTTATTTCCAAAAAACTCCAACCACGGCTTGCGAACCTTGTCTTTGCTGGTTTCTCTGTATTTTTTTAATTCCAAGAACGCCATCTTGACTAGATGGTTTTCTTGACCGTTATTTGTGATGGTTAAGACTTCACCTGTCGTATCCTCGCGCATACTAAAGCTATGGAAAGCTAAATCATCTGAGAAGTAATTACTATCCACAATTGCGATAGCGTATACTGGTGCGATGTGTTTGTAACTTTGATGTGTATCACCTTCTCGTTGACGAATTTTTTCTAGGTTTTGATTGACCTGACTACACAGGTAAGCCCACAGGCGATTGATGAAAAAATTCTGATGATGTACTTGGATTTCGATAATAACCTGCGTGCCATTGTCTAACTCTGCCAAAACATCTATACTGGTATAGAAATCCTGCGCTGAGTACGGCAGGGAAGGCAAGACGTGAATGTTACTTCCCTCCAAAATCGTCACATTTTTTGCTGGTAAATCCAGCATATCGCGAATAAATTGACAAGTGATTTCTGGATTGCTAAAGATTTTCTTAGCAACCAAATCATTGGTTGGGCTGATGCCCGGATGACGTACAGTCATATTACTTCTCCTTTCATTATAGCACATTTTTAAATCTAGGTTTACTAGATTCTCTGGCTCTATCTATTTATTCGGAAAAAGGATGAAAAATACTCGGTCTGGCTCTTCCCAATGGTATTTTTTGGTGCTTTCCTTTATAATGGGTGTATGGATAAGAAAAAATTATTATTGATTGATGGCTCTTCTGTTGCTTTTCGGGCGTTTTTTGCGCTCTATCAGCAGTTGGATCGTTTTAAGAATGCGGCTGGCTTGCATACCAATGCGATTTATGGTTTTCAGTTGATGTTGAGCCATTTGTTGGAGCGGGTTGAGCCTAGTCATATTTTGGTGGCTTTTGATGCGGGAAAGACGACCTTCCGGACAGAGATGTATGCGGACTATAAGGGTGGTCGGGCCAAGACTCCTGATGAGTTTCGTGAGCAATTTCCTTTCATTCGTGAGTTGCTGGATCATATGGGGATTCGTCACTATGAGTTGGCTCAGTATGAGGCGGATGACATCATTGGGACACTGGATAAACTAGCAGAGCAGGATGGTTTTGATATTACCATTGTCAGTGGGGACAAGGATTTGATTCAGCTGACGGATGAGCATACGGTGGTTGAGATTTCCAAGAAAGGTGTGGCTGAGTTTGAGGCCTTTACGCCAGACTATCTCATGGAAAAGATGGGCATTACACCGACTCAGTTTATCGATCTCAAGGCGCTCATGGGAGATAAGTCGGATAATATTCCTGGGGTGACTAAAATTGGTGAAAAGACGGGTATCAAGCTCTTGCTGGAGCATGGCTCACTCGAGGGGATTTATGAGAATATCAATAGGATGAAGGCTTCTAAGATGAAGGAAAATCTCATCAATGATAAGGAACAGGCCTTTTTGTCTAAAACACTGGCGACCATTGATACCAAGGCACCGATTGAGATTGGTTTGAAGGATTTGGTCTATAGTGGTCCAGATGTGGAAAATCTTGGGAAATTCTACGATGAGATGGGCTTCAAACAGCTCAAGCAGGCTTTAAATGTGTCGTCAGCTGATGTGGCTGAGAGTTTGGACTTTACTATCGTTGACCAAGTTAGTCAAGATATGCTGAATGAAGAGTCTATCTTCCATTTTGAGCTTTTTGGTGAGAATTACCATACGGATGATTTGATTGGTTTTGCCTGGTCTTGTGGGGATAAGCTTTATGCTACAGACAAGCTTGAACTTTTGCAAGAGCCGATTTTCAAGGATTTTCTAGAAAAAACACCTCTGAGAGTGTATGACTTTAAGAAGGCTAAGGTTCTTTTAAATCGTTATGATGTGAATATGCAGGCGCCTGCTTTTGACAGTCGTTTGGCCAAATACCTCCTTTCGACTGTGGAGGACAATGAAATTGCGACCATCGCTAGTCTTTATGGCCAGACTTACTTGGTTGATGATGAGACTTTCTATGGTAAGGGTGTCAAGAAGGCCATTCCTGAACGCGAGAAATTCTTGGAACATTTGGCGCGTAAGCTTGCTGTTTTGGTCGAAACAGAGCCGGTTTTACTTGAAAAACTTAGCGAAAATGGGCAATTAGAACTTCTCTATGACATGGAGCAACCTCTAGCCTTTGTCCTTGCTAAGATGGAAATTGCTGGGATTACGGTCAAGAAAGAGACCTTGCTTGAGATGCAGGCTGAAAATGAACTTATCATTGAAAAACTGACTCAGGAGATTTACGAACTGGCTGGTGAGGAGTTTAATATCAACTCGCCTAAGCAGTTGGGCGTGCTTCTTTTTGAAAAGTTGGGTCTTCCCCTAGAATACACTAAGAAAACTAAAACGGGTTACTCAACAGCGGTGGATGTGTTAGAGCGTCTGGCTCCTATTGCACCGATTGTTAAGAAAATACTAGACTACCGTCAGATTGCTAAGATTCAATCGACTTATGTAATTGGCTTGCAGGACTGGATTTTGGCTGATGGCAAGATTCATACGCGCTATGTGCAGGATTTGACCCAGACTGGGCGTTTGTCTAGTGTGGATCCAAATTTGCAAAATATTCCTGTGCGTTTGGAGCAAGGTCGTCTCATTCGTAAGGCTTTTGTGCCTGAGTGGGAGGATAGTGTGCTGCTCAGCTCGGACTATTCACAGATTGAATTGCGCGTTTTGGCGCATATTTCTAAGGATGAGCACTTGATCAAGGCTTTCCAAGAGGGGGCTGATATTCATACTTCGACAGCCATGCGTGTCTTTGGCATTGAGCGTCCCGAGGATGTGACTGCAAATGACCGTCGTAATGCCAAGGCGGTTAACTTTGGAGTGGTTTACGGGATTTCAGATTTTGGTTTGTCTAATAATTTGGGCATCAGCCGTAAGGAGGCCAAAGCCTACATTGATACCTACTTTGAACGCTTCCCAGGTATTAAAAACTACATGGATGAAGTGGTGCGTGAAGCGCGTGATAAGGGCTATGTAGAGACTCTCTTCAAGCGTCGTCGTGAGTTACCAGATATCAATTCGCGTAACTTTAATATTCGTGGTTTTGCGGAGCGGACTGCCATCAACTCTCCTATTCAGGGTTCGGCGGCAGATATTCTCAAGATTGCTATGATTCAGTTGGATAAGGCCTTGGTTGCAGGTGGTTATCAGACCAAGATGTTGTTACAAGTGCATGATGAAATCGTCCTTGAAGTTCCGAAATCGGAACTGGCCGAGATGAAAAAATTGGTCAAACAAACCATGGAAGAAGCCATTCAACTCAGTGTTCCTCTGATTGCAGATGAAAATGAAGGGGTAACCTGGTACGAGGCTAAATAAAAAGGGGGCTAGTCCTCCTTTTTTGTAGTATAATTATGCAAGCCTTTTCAAATTGTGCTATACTGATGAAAAAGGAGGATTTCTATGAGTCAAGAATTTATCAATCCAAGTGATGGTGTGATTCGTCAGTATCTCGCAACGAGTAAAACCCTTGCTGTGGTGGGCTTGTCTGACCGTGAGGAAACAACTAGCAATCGAGTGACCAAGGAAATGCAGGCTCGGGGTTATAAAATTATCCCAGTCAATCCCAAGGCGGCAGGTGGCGAAATCTTGGGTGAAAAGGTTTATGCTAGCCTAGCTGAGATTCCTTTTCCTGTAGATATTGTCAATGTTTACCGTCGCAGCGAGTTTTTGCCTGATGTGGCGCGTGATTTTCTTAAGGCTGATGCTAAGATTTTTTGGGCACAGCTAGGACTTGAAAGTCTAGAAGCAGAAGAGATCTTGCGTGCTGGTGGATGTGATGATATCGTGATGAATCGTTGCATCAAGAGAGAACATACACGCTTGATTGAGGAAGCATAAGAAAAAGGTAGCTGGTGGGCTACCTTTTGTGTTATACTCAATAAAAATCAAAGAGCAAACTAGGAAACTAGCGCAGGTTGCTCAAAACACAGTTTTGAGGTTGCAGATAGAACTGACGAAGTCAGTCACATATATACGGCAAGGCGACGTTGACGTAGTTTGAAGAGATTTTCGAAGAGTATTAGAAAATGCCGATAAGGGTCTGCATACCAAGACTGGTGAGGATGATGGCAATCCAGCAGATGGCTCCGAGAACAATGGATTTTCCACTGGATTTGACCATAGCGACCAGATTAGTTTTGAGACCGATAGCACTCATGGCCATGATAATGAGAAATTTGGAGAGTTGTTTGAGAGGGGTAAAGAAACTACTGGATACCCCGAGAGAGGTCAGTAGGGTAGTTAGGAGAGATGCAAGGATAAAGTAAAGGATAAAAAGTGGGAAGACTTTTTTCAGTTGCAAACCTTGCTTATTTTTTTGCTCGCGGCTTTGCCAGTAGGAGAGAAAGAGAGTGATGGGGATGATAGCCAGAGTACGTGTGAGTTTGACAATGGTTGCGGATTCGAGGGTATTAGTCTGGTAGAGACTGTCCCAGGCGCTGGCGGTAGCCGTTACAGAGGAAGTATCATTGACCGCAGTTCCTGCAAAGAGGGCGAAGCCTTCATTGGATAGATGAAGCCAGGTGCCGAGAGTTGGAAAGATGAGCGCAGCCAAGACATTGAAGAAAAAGATAACGGAGATGGCTTGGGCTACTTCCTTTTCCTTGGCGTGAATAACAGGCGCTGTCGCTGCAATGGCAGAGCCACCACAGATAGAAGAACCCACTCCAATCAAGGTAGCCAGTTTTGTATCCAGTGCAAAGAAGCGCTGGAAAAGGTAGGCAACAATCAAGGCTATTGAAATGGTGGACAGGATAACAGGGAGCGAAGATTGTCCGACTGCGAAGACTTGCGAGATATTGAGACCAAAACCAAGCAAGATAACGGCATACTGGAGCAATTTTTTAGAACTAAAGGTCAATCCCGCATCCAGTTGTTTATAAGACGAGAGAAAGGGATGTAGGAGCATGCCTATGAAAATCGCAAAAACGGGCGCGCCAATAACAGGGAAAAATCCGCCCAGATACCAAGCAAGTAGTGAAATCAGAAGGCAGGCCAAGATACCTGCTCCATTTTTTGATAGAAATGACATAAAAACCTCCAAATAGAATATGTTACCATTATAGACCTGTAAACAGGAAAAGTAAAATAGAAAGTGGAGATAACAATTATTTGACAAGTAGTGCTAATTATGTAATAATAATCCTACAAGAACTGTAACGAAGTCTTGGCAAAAACAAAAATACCAGAGCTCCACCTCTGGTATTTCTTTTTGTCCAGTTACATTAAAACTAAACTCAGGTTATATTTTTTTGTCGCGCTTATCTAACCACTTTCTGACTATCCACTCAGAAATGACATTACCGGTAATAGTAATCAGTAATGGTGCTAGAATAACTGTAACGAAGATTAGCAAAAACTCACCTCCAAACTAAGTTCGTTAGTGGAGTTGCGACAAATCCATTTTAACATACTTCAATTTGTCATGCTAGCGTTATTCTATCATGTATTTTTGCGGTCGGGGGGCTTTTGTAGTATAATAGAGATACGTTTTGAAAGTAGGAGGTATCTATGGACTTAACTAAGCGCTTTAATAAACAGTTAGATAAGATTCAAGTTTCGTTGATTCGTCAGTTTGACCAGGCTATTTCGGAGATTCCTGGGGTCTTGCGTTTGACCTTGGGGGAACCTGATTTTACAACGCCAGATCATGTCAAGGATGCGGCCAAGCGAGCGATTGACCAGAACCAATCCTACTATACAGGGATGAGTGGCCTGCTGACTCTACGTCAGGCAGCCAGTGACTTTGTTAAGGAAAAGTACCAACTGGACTATGCTCCTGAAAATGAAATCTTGGTTACAATTGGGGCGACAGAGGCTTTATCTGCTACTTTGACGGCTATTTTGGAAGAGGGAGACAAGGTGCTCTTGCCAGCTCCTGCTTATCCGGGTTATGAACCAATTGTCAATCTAGTTGGGGCAGAGATTGTCGAGATTGACACAACTGAAAATGGTTTTGTCTTGACACCAGAAATGCTAGAGAAAGCTATTTTGGAGCAGGGTGACAAGCTCAAGGCGGTTATTCTCAACTATCCAGCTAATCCGACAGGAATTACCTACAGTCGGGAGCAGTTGGAAGCTTTGGCAGCTGTTTTACGCAAGTACGAAATTTTCGTTGTCTGTGATGAGGTTTACTCAGAATTGACCTATACAGGGGAAGCCCATGTATCTCTGGGAACTATGTTGAGAGACCAGGCTATTATTATCAATGGTTTGTCTAAATCACATGCTATGACCGGTTGGCGTTTGGGACTGATTTTCGCTCCTGCTGCCTTTACAGCTCAGTTGATCAAGAGTCACCAGTACTTGGTTACTGCCGCAAATACCATGGCTCAACATGCTGCGGTGGAAGCCTTGACGGCTGGTAAAAACGATGCGGAACCTATGAAGAAGGAATACATCCAGCGTCGGGACTATATTATCGAGAAAATGACTGCTCTTGGTTTTGAGATTATCAAACCAGACGGTGCCTTCTATATCTTTGCTAAGATTCCAGCGGGCTACAATCAAGACTCCTTTGCTTTTCTGAAGGATTTTGCTCAGAAGAAGGCTGTTGCCTTTATCCCTGGTGCTGCCTTTGGGCGTTACGGAGAAGGCTATGTGCGTCTGTCTTATGCAGCCAGCATGGAGACTATCAAAGAAGCCATGAAACGACTTGAGGAGTACATGAGAGAAGCATGATTCAGTCTATCACGAGTCAAGGCTTGGTGCTCTACAATCGCAATTTTCGTGAGAATGATAAGCTCGTCAAGATTTTTACAGAGCAGGCTGGTAAGCGGATGTTTTTCGTTAAACATGCTGGCCAGTCTAAGCTGGCACCGGTTATTCAGCCCTTGGTGCTGGCACGATTTCTCTTACGAATCAATGATGATGGGCTCAGTTACATTGAGGACTATCATGAGGTGATGACCTTTCCCAAGATTAATAGTGACCTCTTTGTCATGGCTTATGCGACCTACGTGGCAGCTCTTGCCGATGCTAGTTTGCAGGACAATCAGCAAGATGTCCCCTTGTTTGCTTTTTTACAAAAGACCTTGGAGTTGATGGAAGAGGGTTTGGATTATCAAGTTTTGACCAATATTTTTGAAATTCAAATCTTGACTCGATTTGGGATCAGCCTCAATTTTAATGAGTGTGTCTTTTGTCATCGGGTTGGTCAGGCTTTTGACTTTTCTTTCAAATATGGCGCCTGCCTCTGTCCAGAGCATTATCATGAAGATGAGAGACGTTGCCATCTCAATCCCAATATCCCTTATCTGCTCAATCAATTTCAAGCCATTGATTTTGAGACCTTGGAGACCATTTCGCTCAAGCCTGAAATCAAGCAAGAGCTACGCCAATTTATGGATCAACTCTACGAAGAGTACGTTGGGATTCACCTAAAATCAAAGAAATTTATTGATTCCCTAGCAGACTGGGGACAATTACTAAAAGAGGAAAAGAAATGAAAAAAATCGCAGTAGATGCCATGGGGGGCGATTACGCACCTCAGGCCATCGTTGAGGGTGTCAATCAAGCCCTAGCTGACTTTTCAGATATCGAGGTTCAACTCTACGGAGATGAAGCTAAAATCAAGCAATATCTGACAGCGACAGAGCGCGTCAGCATTATCCATACGGATGAGAAGATTGATTCAGACGATGAACCTACGAGAGCTATTCGGAAGAAGAAAAATGCCAGTATGGTCTTGGCGGCCAAGGCTGTCAAAGAGGGAGAAGCAGACGCTGTTCTCTCAGCTGGGAATACAGGTGCTTTACTAGCAGCAGGATTTTTCATCGTGGGTCGTATCAAGAACATCGATCGTCCTGGGCTTATGTCGACTTTGCCGACTGTAGATGGGAAGGGGTTTGACATGCTGGACCTCGGTGCCAATGCGGAAAATACAGCACATCACCTCCATCAATACGCGGTTCTAGGTTCCTTCTATGCTAAAAATGTTCGTGGAATTGCGCAACCACGCGTTGGCTTGCTCAATAACGGAACAGAGAGTAGTAAGGGCGACCCGCTTCGTAAGGAAACCTACGAATTACTAGCAGCTGATGAAAGTTTAAACTTTATCGGAAACGTGGAAGCGCGTGATTTGATGAATGGCGTTGCAGATGTTGTTGTGACAGATGGTTTCACGGGAAACGCTGTGCTCAAATCCATTGAAGGAACAGCTATGGGAATCATGGGCTTACTCAAGACCGCTATTACAGGTGGAGGTCTTCGAGCGAAACTAGGCGCCCTCCTTCTCAAGGACAGCCTCAGAGGTTTGAAAAAACAGCTCAACTACTCAGATGTTGGTGGAGCAGTCTTGTTTGGTGTCAAGGCACCGGTTGTCAAGACTCATGGCTCAAGCGATGCCAAGGCTGTTTATAGTACAATCCGCCAGATTCGTACCATGCTAGAAACAGACGTAGTTGCCCAGACTGCGCGTGAATTTTCAGGAGAATAAAAGAGATGACAGAAAAAGAAATTTTTGACCGTATTGTGACTATTATCCAAGAGCGACAGGGAGAGGACTTTGTCGTGACAGAATCCTTGAGTCTGAAAGACGATTTGGATGCTGATTCAGTCGACTTGATGGAGTTTATCTTGACACTGGAAGATGAATTTAGCATCGAAATCAGTGATGAGGAAATTGACCAACTCCAAAATGTAGGAGATGTGGTTAAGATCATTCAAGCAAAATAAAGATAAGAAGTTCCAAGGCATTTGCTTTGGAATTTTTCTTTGGTTCAAGTGACCGTTTAGGAACAGATTTAGTCTTTCTAGGGACAGTAGAAATCTGAGGAGACATAAGGGATATAATAGAGTCAGAAAAAATCAATCTCCAAAAAGGAGAAAAAAGAAAGGATTTTCACGATGAAAAAATATCTTTATTCTAGTTTGTTAGTTCTTGCAGGAGGCGTTCTCCTAGCAAATACTACGGTAGCCTATGCTGATTCCCCATCAGCAAGTGAGAAAGAAGCGATTGCTCAATTAGTTAATCAAGGCAAGATAAAAGCTGAAGAAGCTGATCAAGTAAAATTGATTGGTTTTGAAGATAAAGAAACCCAAGCAGAGGGAAATCAAGAGAAGAAAGCTTTCAATCAATATCGTGATCCGAAAGGAACATGGATGCAAACCAATGGTAAATGGTGGTTTAAATACGGTTCAGGTGGTTATGCTAAAAATTGGGAACAATTAGATGGCAAGTGGTACTATTTTGATGACCAAGGATGGATGAAAGAAAATACTTGGATTCAACCTGATGGTAATTATTACTACTTATCTGCTAGTGGTGCTATGGTCACTGGTTATCAACGTGTGAATGGTACACCATACTTCTTTAGAGCCAGTGGTGTATGGGTAGAAAATCGTGGACAGGCACTTGGTGAATATGCCGAGACATTTGTAGGGAAAATCCCATATGTTTGGGGTGGGGCAGATTTGAATAGTGGCGTAGATTGCTCAGGATTTACGATGGCTATTCATGCTAAGTTCGATATTAGTATTCCTAGAGTGACCTATGGTCAAGCAACAGGAGGAAGTTATGTAAGTAATGGTTCTCAACAAGCTGGAGATTTGATTTTGTATAATAGTGAAGAGACAAATGACCATGTAGGTATTTATGTTGGTGGTGGAAAGGTAGTTCATGCTCCATATCCAGGTCAATATGTTTCTTATATGGATCAATACGGTATTACTCAAAATACAATTCGTAGATATTGGTAATATTGTCTAATCTTTCACAATATTATTGACTTTGATTATGAAAAGTATTAGAATATAGCTAAATAAAGAGGGGAAACCCTCCTATAGCTATTCAATAAAGGAGGAAATGGCTATGAAAAAATCTAAACTACTCACACTTGGTTTGCTTGCAGGTGCTGCTCTACTTTTGTCTATCAACCAAGCACAAGCTGCAGATACTTGGGTTAAAAATGGTGCTGACTGGAATCTTTCACAAGATGGCAGTCTAGCTAAGGATAAATGGGTACAAAATGCTGGCTCATGGTATCACTTCGACGGCACTGGTAAAATGCAGACAGGCTGGCTCAAAGACGGAAATACATGGTATTCCCTAGCAGATAGTGGCGCTATGCGTACTGGCTGGTACAAGGAAGGTAACACATGGTACTCACTAGCAGATAGTGGTGCTATGCGCACAGGTTGGTACAAAGAAGGGTCTACTTGGTACTACCTAAAAGGCAGTGGCGCTATGGCAACAGGATGGGCAACTGCAAATGGTCAATGGTCTTACTTTGAAAAATCAGGTGCAATGGTCGCAGATAGAGCTGTTCCAGCCAGTGATGGGGAAAGTTATGTCATTGGTAAGGATGGCTATCTAGCAAATAGAAAAGATTCTGGATACAATATTCATGATATTGTCAAACTTGGAGATGGGCAAGAATATTTGCTAAATGCTAAAGGTGACGATGTTATTATTGAAAAAAACACTTGGTATATCAGACCAGAGTTCAAGAAGTTTTCTAACAAATATGGGGATGAGGTTGCAAATACTACCTTAGCTTTAGTGGATAATAAAGAAGAAGGACAAGAAATTGATCCTAAGGCAGTTGTACAGAACTTCCAAAACTTACCAAATCGCTACTACTTTGATGAAAATGGACATCGTGTGGTTAATATCCCAGCAATGACAACCTATTCAGAGATTAAAAAAGTTGGCAATGATGTCTATTTAGAAAATCCAGGTGCACGACTTCGTCTTGGAGCTACCCACTTTACAATCAATAACAATAAACTATACTATTTAGAAAATGAGCAAGGTAAGCTCAAAACAGGTTACTTTGTATTGATTGATGATGGTATGGCTACAACCCACTATCACATCCTAGTCTATGCGGATCAATCTGGTGAAATTCTTAAGATGAAACGCTTGCCATCAGGAGTTTCAGATTATCTGGATAAAGAAATCGATGGTTTATACGGTGAAAAAATTAAGATTGAATCTCCACACTCAAACGAATATTATAAAGTGGTTGTGGTTAAATAAAAATAATATCTTCACAACTAATTGTTAACACTCTAACCAATATACCATTTTCAGGAGGCTTTAGATTTCTTGTATTTTAAAAGGAAACTAAAGCCTTTTGTAGATGGAGCAGGGGATAGAGTTATCTATAAAATAATGAAAAGGAGTCTGTCATGGAAATGAAAAATATATTTGTAGAATTGAAACAATTTGAAGAATTAACTCCAGAGGCTTTGGAGAAAGTGAATGGTGGAGGGATTTTTGAAGATGCCGTAAAATGGTGCGATAAGTTATTTAGTACGGGTAGACACTTTGCTTAAATTCACAGTATTCGTTAGAGATTAGATTTATTTATGATTATTTTAGAATTCTTAGTTTCTGTGCTATATATACTGTTGGTAGTCGTTTCAACCATGGTTCCTACTATTTATTTGGGTGCTCAAATTTCCCCAGAATTTTATAAAAAACGTTATTGGGTCCTTGTATTTTTAATTAGTTTATCTGCTCGCCAAACATTTGGAGAATTATTTCATATAGGAATCATTCTCTTCTTTTACTGTATTTTTTTACTAGTATTGCACAAGGGAAAAGGGGAAGCTTTTTTTCTTTCTCTGTATCTTTTTCTCTTCTTTCAAAGTATTCGTTATTTATTTTTGACAATTTGGATTCGTGTATTATCTGGTGAGCCTTGTTGTTTTGTAGATTCGTTTTCCACTTTATATAGATCTGTATTTGATTTATTATCAATCTTTCTATGTTGTAAAATTATGAAACGTTGGTCTTTAGATTTGGATTTATTCTTTTCAGATGCTTTCAAAACCCACTATCGTAAGAGTTTTTTCATTATCCTACCTCTGACTGGATTTAGGATATTCTCTTCGTTTATGACCAATAGAAATAGTTCTTTCTACGTTCGTTTTGATACGACCATTTCTCTCCTGATTTTCATTCTCTTTTTCTCTTGGCTCTTTTACATTAAGCATTTGGAGCAGGTTTATCGTGATGAGCAGACCATTCAGAGACAGGAAGATGAAAATCGTTCCTTGCAAGGGATGGTGGACAAGCTGGGTCATCTCTATGATGAGGTTCGAGGTTTTCGTCATGATTTTGCAGGAATTGTCGCTAGTATGGAGCCTGCTATAGCTAATCAAGATATGGCTGAGGTGTCTACCATTTATCAAGATGTCTTTCTAAAGACCAATGAAAAGCTGAGAAAGGCGGATTACACAGCCTTTAATCTTCATAATATCCATGATATAGCTATTCGCAATACCTTGGCAAAAGCCATGATTGTGGCAGATAATCAGGGAATTCATTTTAGTTTGGAGACGGTGGGGGTCGTAGAAGAGCTGGCATTACCTATGTTGGAGGCTATCCGTATCCTTTCTATCCTCACGACAAATGCTTTAGAAGCAGCGAATGAGGCGGAAAATCCGCAGATTCGGGTTGCTTTGTTGGCAGGTGATAGGAGTGTCCGTTTTATCATTGAAAACACTCGTAAGAAAGAAGAACTGAATCCCAGCATTCTCAGTCAAAAGGGTTACTCTACCAAGGGTAACCATAGTGGACTGGGCTTAGCAACCTTGGAGGATATGGTTTTTCATTATGATTTGAACTTAGATACCCAGCTAGGAGAAACGACCTTTAGACAAGATTTAGAATTGCCATTTAAGGATGAGAAACGAGGGGGAGAGGAATGAGAATTTTAGTTTTGGAAGACGATAGAGTCCAGCAAGGACGGATAGAGCAGACTTTGCTGGATATCGGTCGCTCTCGCAATTTAAGATTGGAAATTGATATTGCCAAAAACTATGGGGATGTTGAAAAGTATTCTCAGTATTTTGATCATTATCAGCTCTATTTATTAGATTTAGAGATTGATGGAGAGCGTGAACGGGGTTTTCAGGTTGCTCAACAGGTTCGGGAGCGGGATCCTTTTACAAGCATTGTCTTTGTGTCCACGCACTCGGAGGCCTTGCCTCTAGCTTTTCGCTATCACTTGTCTGCCTTGGATTTTATTTCTAAGGATCAACCAGAGGAAGATTACCGTCATCAGCTGGAGCGCTGTCTGGACTATGTACTGGCAGTGGACAAGAGGGAAAATATGCGTCTCTTCACCTATAGTTTTGAGGGAAGACGGGGCTTTACTCTGCCCTACCATGAGATTTTAGCCTTTGAAACCTCAGTGGAATCCCACCGTATCAAGGTCTATTATGCCAATCACTCTATCAAGACCATTTATGGCAGTCTCAAGGATATCGCTGCTAAGGCTGAAAAAGATTACTTTGTCTATGCCAATCGCAATACTTTAGTCAGTTTACAGGCAATTGAAGAGATGACTGCCACAGAAGTGACCTTGTTAGAAGGCTTGCATTTCCCCGTATCACGAACAGCCAGAAGAACCCTTAAAAAACATCTCAACGTCTAATATCTGTTAGACTTGAATAAATTTATCAATAAGAATATCGGAAAATTTTCTGATATTCTTATTTTTTGACTTCTTTTTCGAATAGATAGGTAAGAGGAAAAGGAAAGGAGACTAGTTCATGTTTATATCAATGTTCTACCCATGGTTCACTGAGTTATTTTTTAAATAAATTTAATTTAGTTGTACATTTTCGAAATTTTTTTCGAATAGATAAGTAAGAGGAAACAGAAAGGAGTTTGGTTTATGTGTCTACCAATTTTCTATCCATGGTTTACTAAATTATTTTTCAAATAAATTTAATTTAGTTGTACATTTTCGAAATTTTTTTCGAATAGATAAGTAAGAGGGAAAAGAAAGGAGCCTGGTTTATGTATCTACCAATTTTTTATCCGTGGTTTACTAAATTATTTTTCAAATAAATTTAATTTAGTTGTACATTTTCGAATTATTTTTCGAATAAATAAGTGAGACGAAAAGGAAGGAGACTACGCGATGTATTTACCAATCTTATTGCCATGGTTTATCAAATGGTATTTAAAATAAATGAAATTTACCTGTTCATTTTAAATCACTTCTCAAATAGATAAGTGAGACGAAAAGGAATTCAGTAATTTATCTATTCTGGTTTTTAAAATGGTTTAAGAGCCAGAAATCGTAAACTAAAAAATAGAAATAAAGGAGAAAAAAGATGACAAATTTTGACAAAATGGAACAGAACTTTGTAGCTCTTACAGAAGAAGAGTTGATGAATGTAGATGGGGGAATTGCACCACTAGTAGTTGCGTTTGGAGTAGCTGCGTTTAAAGGTTTTTCTGTAACAGGAGGGGCTATTATACTGGGAGCAGGTCTTTATCAAGTTGGTAAAAATCTGAAATAAGACTTTGAGTAAGTTTTATGAATAGAATATTAAAAAGAATATATATAGGATCTGCTTTAATATCTTACAGCATATTATTAATTTATTCTCTACTTAATTTAGAGAAGGTATCGTTGGGGATCTGTATTTTGTTAGTAGCATTGACATACTATATTAATAAAAAAGAAATATTTAAAGCAAAAGTGAATAAGAGCAAGGAGAACTTAAAATGAATATTTTAGTAAATGATAATCAGTTTACAGCAATGACAGAAAAAGAACTAGCAACAGTTGATGGAGGAGTACTTCCTGCAGCGGTAGTAGCAGTTCCAGTAGGAATCAAGGTTGCAGGGCATGTTGTCGGTGGTTTATCCGCTGTAGGGCTAGCTGCATGGGGTTACTTCAGATAAGATAAAACACTGTGAAGAAATCAATGAATTTTTCAAGCGAATTTGCGGCTATTATTATATCAGCTTCAGGGATGGTAGGTTTATTAGTGGGACTCACTATTGGCTTAGCTAGTATTATTTAAAGAGGGGTATAACATGCAAAATTTGAATCAATTTGAAATCGTAGAGCAAAGTGAATAAGTTGAAGTAGGTTTATTGATTGTTATCGAAGGATTATTACTTCCTGCTGGTGGAGCAGCTTTAGGGTATTATGCGAATAGACCATAATCTGATTATAGTCAGAGAGGCATTTCTATGTTTTTAAAAAAATTCGTTAAATCAGTATTGAAAGTTTTGCCTGAAATCATGGTATTACTTAGTTCAATGTCTTATATCATCATCAGATTAGTAGCTGATATGAATAAAGTATCTTTACCTACTTGGTTTGATAGTTTCAATATACCAACGATTGCATTATTTATGATGGTCTTCATTCTTTTATACAGAAGTAAAGACAAAAAGAATAGATAGATTTGAAGCTGTAGACGCTCTATAGGGAATAGGCATCTTGTGGTAACGAATCAAAAAAAGGAGTAACTATGAATCGTAATTTAGAACGGTGTTATCTATTCTGACTGTGAATAGATCATACCAGAGGTGGCTTAGAAATAGCAGGGACATTAGAAATTGAAGTAACTTTAAATAGGATGTCGTAAAGTTTACTATCAATGATTTATTTGTCCCAAGCTTGCCTAGGGTGTCAGAAAAAAATCATTTTCCTTTCAATAGCATATTTTTAGTAGGTAGAACGTTTGTTCTGCCTATTTTTTTGCAAAAGAAGTGCATTTGGGAGGTAGATAGGTGCATTTGGGAAGGAAGTCCAGTTTTTGTTTGGGGATTGGGGTAAGATAGGTATTATCAGATGAGTTTAGGAAAAGGAGATGAATATGAAATTTGGGAAACGTCACTATCGTCCGCAGGTGGATCAGATGGACTGCGGTGTAGCTTCATTAGCCATGGTTTTTGGCTACTATGGTAGCTATTATTCTTTGGCTCACTTGCGAGAATTAGCTAAGACGACCATGGATGGGACAACGGCTTTGGGCTTGGTCAAGGTGGCAGAGGAGATTGGCTTTGAGACGCGAGCGATCAAGGCGGATATGACGCTCTTTGACTTGCCAGATTTGACTTTTCCTTTTGTTGCCCATGTGCTTAAGGAAGGGAAATTGCTCCACTACTATGTGGTGACTGGGCAGGATAAGGACAGCATTCATATTGCCGATCCAGATCCTGGGGTAAAATTGACCAAGCTGCCACGTGAGCGTTTTGCGGAAGAATGGACAGGAGTGACTCTGTTTATGGCGCCTAGTCCAGACTACAAGCCTCATAAGGATCAAAAGAATGGTTTGCTCTCTTTTATCCCTATATTAGTGAAGCAGCGTGGCTTGATTGCTAATATTGTTTTGGCAACACTCTTGGTCACCTTGATTAACATTGTGGGTTCTTATTATCTGCAGTCTATCATTGATACCTATGTGCCAGATCAGATGCGTTCGACGTTGGGGATTATTTCTATTGGTTTGGTCATTGTTTATATTCTTCAGCAGATCTTATCTTACGCTCAGGAGTATCTCTTGCTTGTTTTGGGGCAACGCTTGTCGATTGATGTAATTTTATCCTATATCAAACATGTTTTTCACCTGCCTATGTCCTTTTTTGCGACACGCAGGACAGGGGAAATTGTGTCTCGTTTCACGGATGCTAACAGTATCATTGATGCGCTGGCTTCGACTATTCTTTCGATTTTCCTAGATGTGTCAACGGTTGTCATTATTTCCCTTGTTTTATTTTCACAAAATACCAATCTCTTTTTCATGACTTTATTGGCGCTTCCTATCTACACAGTGATTATCTTTGCCTTTATGAAGCCGTTTGAAAAGATGAATCGGGACACCATGGAAGCCAATGCGGTTCTGTCTTCTTCTATCATCGAGGACATCAATGGTATTGAGACTATCAAGTCCTTGACCAGTGAAAGTTCACGCTATCAAAAGATTGACAAGGAATTTGTGGATTATCTGAAAAAATCCTTTACCTATAGTCGAGCAGAGAGTCAGCAAAAGGCTCTGAAAAAAGTTGCCCATCTCTTGCTCAATGTCGGCATTCTCTGGATGGGGGCTGTTCTGGTCATGGATGGCAAGATGAGTTTGGGGCAGTTGATTACCTATAATACCTTGCTGGTTTACTTTACCAATCCTTTGGAAAACATCATCAACCTGCAAACCAAACTTCAGACAGCGCAGGTTGCCAATAACCGTCTGAATGAGGTTTATCTGGTAGCTTCTGAGTTTGAGGAGAAGAAAACGGTTGAGGATTTGAGCTTGATGAAGGGAGATATAGACTTCAAGCAGGTTTCCTACAAGTATGGCTATGGTCGAGATGTCTTGTCGGATATCAATTTAACCGTTCCCCAAGGGTCTAAGGTGGCTTTTGTGGGGATTTCAGGGTCAGGTAAGACGACATTGGCCAAGATGATGGTTAATTTTTATGATCCAAGTCAGGGAGAGATTAGTCTGGGTAGTGTCAATCTCAATCAGATTGATAAAAAGGCCTTGCGCCAGTATATCAACTATCTGCCTCAACAGCCCTATGTCTTTAACGGAACGATTTTGGACAATCTTCTTTTGGGAGCCAAGGAGGGAACGACTCAGGAGGATATCTTACGGGCGGTCGAATTGGCAGAGATTCGGGAGGATATTGAGCGCATGCCACTGAATTACCAGACGGAATTGACTTCGGATGGGGCAGGAATCTCAGGTGGTCAACGTCAGAGAATTGCTCTGGCGCGTGCTATCTTGACAGATGCGCCTGTTCTGATATTGGATGAGGCGACCAGCAGTTTGGATATCTTGACTGAGAAGCGAATTGTCGATAATCTCATGGCTTTAGACAAGACCTTGATTTTCATTGCTCACCGCTTGACCATTGCTGAGCGGACAGAGAAGGTTGTTGTCTTGGATCAGGGCAAGATTGTTGAAGAAGGAAATCATGCTGATTTACTTGCACAGGGTGGCTTTTACGCCAATTTGGTGAATAGCTAGAAAGAGGAGAGGATGAAACCAGAATTTTTAGAAAGTGCGGAGTTTTATAATCGTCGTTACCATAATTTTTCCAGTCGGGTGATTGTACCCATGTCCCTTCTGCTTGTGTTTTTGCTTGGCTTTGCAACATTGGCAGAGAAGGAGATAAGTTTATCAACTAGAGCTACTGTCGAGCCTAGTCGTATCCTTGCAAATATCCAGTCAACTAGCAACAATCGTATTCTTGTCAATCATTTGGAAGAAAATAAGCTGGTTAAAAAGGGAGAATTGTTGGTTCAATATCAAGAAGGGGCAGAGGGTGTCCAAGCGGAGTCTTATGCCAGTCAGTTGGACATACTCAAGGATCAAAAAAAGCAATTGGAGTATTTGCAGAAGAGCTTGCAAGAAGGGGAGAACCACTTTCCAGAGGAGGATAAATTTGGCTACCAAGCCACCTTTCGTGACTACCTCAGCCAAGCGGCTAGTCTTAGGGCTAGTACATCGCAACAAAATGAGACCATCGCGTCCCAGAATGCAGCAGCTAGCCAAACCCAAGCCGAAATCGGCAACCTCATCAGCCAAACAGAGGCTAAAATTCGCGATTACCAGACAGCTAAGTCAGCTATTGAAACAGGTGCTTCCTTGGCCAATCAGAATCTAGCCTACTCTCTCTACCAGTCTTACAAGTCTCAGGGCGAGGAAAATCCCCAAGCAAAATCTCAGGCTGTTGCGCAGGTTGAAGCGCAGCTCTCTCAGTTAGAATCCAGTCTTGCTACTTACCGTATTCAGTATGCAGGTTCGGGTGCCCAACAAGCCTATGCGTCAGGCTTAAGCAGTCAATTGGAGTCTCTCAAATCCCAACACTTGGCAAAAGTTGGTCAGGAATTGACCCTTCTAGACCAGAAAATCTTGGAGGTGGAGTCAGGTAAGAAGGTACAGGGAAATCTTTTAGACAAGGGGAAAATTACGGCGAGTGAGGATGGGGTGCTTCATCTTAATCCTGAGACCAGTGATTCTACCATGGTTGCAGAGGGGGCTCTACTAGCCCAACTCTATCCATCTTTGGAAAGAGAAGGGAAAGCCAAACTAACAGCTTATCTTAGTTCAAAAGATGTAGCAAGGATCAAGGTCGGTGATTCTGTTCGCTATACGACGACTCATGATGCCAAGAATCAACTTTTCCTAGATTCTACTATTACAAGTATTGATACGACAGCTACTAAGACTGAGAAAGGGAATTTCTTTAAAATCGAGGCGGAGACTAATCTAACTTCTGAGCAGGCTGAAAAACTTCGATATGGGGTGGAAGGTCGTCTGCAGATGATTACGGGCAAGAAAAGTTACCTACGTTATTATTTGGATCAATTTTTGAATAAAGAGTAATGTTCGTGTTTTTAGAGTTAAATGATTTTAAAACTGTGAGAAATCTTTTTCTTGCGGTTTTTTCTTTATGATTTTTGAGGTCACTACGTTATTTATTCGGTTAAATTCTTGTAATTTTAGGTTTTTTATGGTAGAATGTGCTCAAGTAATACGAAAGGCGAACTTTAAAATGTCAAAACAATTGATCTATTCGGGAAAAGCTAAAGATATCTATACAACTGAGGATGAAAATCTTATTATTTCAACTTACAAGGACCAGGCGACTGCTTTCAACGGTGTCAAGAAGGAGCAGATTGCGGGCAAGGGAGTGTTGAATAATCAGATTTCATCTTTTATTTTTGAGAAATTAAATGCGGCTGGTGTGGCGACTCACTTTGTAGAGAAACTTTCAGACACGGAACAACTCAATAAAAAGGTTAAGATTATTCCTTTGGAAGTCGTGCTCCGCAACTATACTGCTGGTTCCTTTTCAAAACGTTTTGGTGTGGATGAGGGAATCGCATTTGAGACTCCGATTGTCGAATTTTACTACAAAAATGATGATTTGGATGATCCATTTATCAATGACGAGCATGTGAAATTTCTACAAATTGCGGATGACCAGCAGATTGCCTACTTGAAGGAAGAAACCCGTCGTATCAATGAACTTTTGAAGGTCTGGTTTGCTGAGATTGGGCTTAAGTTGATTGACTTTAAGCTAGAGTTTGGTTTTGATAAGGATGGCAAGATTATCTTAGCAGATGAATTTTCACCAGATAATTGCCGCTTGTGGGATGCGGATGGCAACCACATGGATAAGGATGTTTTCCGTAGAGGATTGGGAGAGCTAACAGACGTTTATGAAGTTGTCTGGGAGAAGTTGCAAGGTTTGAAATAATCTGTTTGCAACGGAAAACCTTCGTCTCTCAACTAAAAGGACTCAGGCTGAAAGGGTCCCCCAGACCTTTTCACTCCGTAGAGGATTGGGAGAACTAACAGATGTTTACGAGATTGTCTGGGAAAAGTTGCAGGGTTTGAAATAACAACCCCAAGGCTGTTTGGGAACATTGCAAGAGCTGAAATAAAGGAATAAGGATTGATGGATAAACGTATTTTTGTTGAAAAAAAGGCTGATTTTCAGGTTAAGTCAGAGAGTTTGGTGAGAGAACTCCAGCATAACTTGGGGCTTTCAACTTTGAAAAGTATTCGCATTGTGCAAGTGTATGATGTGTTTGACTTGGCAGAGGGCTTGTTTGCGCCTGCAGAGAAACACATCTTCTCTGAGCAGGTGACAGACCATGTCTTGGATGAAGCGGCTGTGCAGGCGGATCTTGCTAACTATGCTTTCTTTGCCATTGAAAGCCTGCCAGGGCAGTTTGACCAGCGTGCAGCATCTTCGCAGGAAGCCTTGCTTTTACTAGGAAGTTCGAATGATGTAACGGTTAATACAGCCCAACTTTACTTGGTGAATAAAGATATTGATGCGACTGAGTTGGAAGCGGTCAAGAACTATCTGCTCAACCCAGTTGATTCTCGTTTCAAGGACATCACGGTAGGGATTGCCAAGCAGGAGTTTTCAGAGTCAGACAAAACCATTCCGAAATTGACTTTCTTTGAAAGCTATACAGCAGAAGATTTTGCCCGCTACAAGGCTGAGCAAGGGATGGCTATGGAAGTGGATGATTTGCTTTTTATCCAAGACTACTTCAAGTCAATCGGGCGCGTGCCAACTGAGACAGAGCTCAAGGTTTTGGATACTTACTGGTCTGACCACTGCCGTCATACGACTTTTGAGACAGAGTTGAAACACATAGACTTTTCAGCTTCTAAATTTCAAAAACAATTACAGGCAACCTACGACAAGTATATTGCCATGCGCGAGGAGTTGGGACGTACGGAAAAACCTCAAACCTTGATGGATATGGCTACTATTTTCGGTCGATATGAGCGTGCTAATGGACGTTTGGATGATATGGAAGTGTCAGATGAAATCAATGCTTGCTCAGTCGAAATCGAAGTGGACGTTGATGGTGTGAAAGAGCCATGGCTCCTCATGTTCAAGAACGAAACCCACAACCACCCAACAGAGATTGAGCCATTTGGTGGGGCTGCTACCTGTATTGGTGGAGCCATTCGTGACCCATTGTCAGGACGTTCATACGTTTATCAGGCAATGCGGATCTCAGGTGCCGGTGATATTACAGCACCGATTTCGGAAACTCGTGCTGGTAAACTGCCGCAACAAGTTATTTCTAAGACAGCGGCTCATGGTTATTCTTCATATGGTAACCAAATTGGGCTTGCGACGACCTATGTTCGTGAATACTTCCACCCAGGCTTCGTTGCTAAGCGTATGGAGTTGGGTGCCGTTGTCGGTGCTGCTCCTAAGGGCAATGTTGTCCGTGAAAAACCGGAAGCGGGTGATGTCATTATCCTCCTTGGAGGTAAGACTGGACGTGATGGTGTCGGTGGTGCGACAGGCTCTTCTAAAGTTCAAACAGTTGAGTCTGTAGAGACTGCTGGTGCTGAGGTTCAAAAAGGGAATGCCATCGAAGAACGTAAGATTCAACGCCTTTTCCGTAATGGCGATGTCACTCGTCTGATCAAGAAATCTAATGACTTTGGGGCAGGCGGTGTATGTGTGGCTATCGGTGAATTAGCAGACGGTCTTGAAATTGATCTAGACAAAGTGCCATTGAAATACCAAGGTTTGAACGGTACCGAAATTGCCATCTCTGAATCTCAAGAACGGATGGCTGTGGTGGTTCGTCCTGAGGATGTAGATGCCTTCGTTGCTGAATGTAACAAAGAGAATATTGATGCTGTTGTGGTTGCGACAGTAACTGAAAAACCAAATCTAGTCATGCACTGGAATGGTGAAACCATTGTCGACTTGGAACGTCGTTTCCTTGACACCAATGGTGTGCGTGTGGTCGTCGATGCTAAGGTTGTGGACAAGGATGTCACACTCCCAGAAGAACGTCAAACATCTGCTGACACACTTGAAGCAGATACCCTTACGGTTCTATCTGACCTCAACCATGCGAGTCAAAAAGGCTTGCAGACTATCTTTGACTGCTCTGTTGGACGCTCTACGGTTAATCACCCACTTGGTGGTCGCTACCAACTTACACCAACTGAGGCTTCTGTGCAGAAGTTGCCAGTTCAACACGGTGTGACTCATACTGCTTCAGTCATTGCTCAAGGTTTCAATCCACATGTAGCTGAATGGTCTCCATACCATGGTGCTGCCTATGCGGTGATCGAAGCAACTGCTCGTTTGGTTGCTGCTGGTGCCAACTGGTCTAAGGCTCGCTTCTCTTACCAAGAGTACTTCGAGCGCATGGACAAGCAAGCTGAGCGTTTTGGTCAGCCAGTAGCTGCTCTTCTAGGTTCAATCGAAGCACAAATCCAACTTGGTTTGCCATCTATCGGTGGTAAGGACTCTATGTCTGGTACTTTTGAAGAATTGATCGTACCGCCAACCTTGGTAGCCTTTGGGGTGACGACGGCAGATAGCCGTAAGGTCCTCTCTCCAGAGTTCAAAACTGCTGGTGAAAATATCTACTACATCCCAGGTCAAGCCCTTTCTGCAGAAATTGATTTTGACTTGATTAAGTCTGACTTTGCTCAGTTTGAAGCCCTTCAAAAGGCTCACAAAGTAACATCTGCATCGGCTGTCAAATACGGCGGTGTGCTTGAAAGTTTGGCCCTTGCTACCTTTGGAAATCATATCGGTGCAGAGGTAACTTTGTCTGAACTTGAAACAGCTTTGACAGCTCAATTAGGCGGATTTATCTTCACATCGCCTGAAGAAATCGCTGGAGTAGAGAAGATTGGTCAAACGAAAGCAGACTTTACACTGACTGTAAACGGTGTGAAGCTAGATGGACACAAGCTTGACAGTGCTTTCCAAGGCAAACTGGAGGAAGTTTACCCAACAGAATTTACTCAAGCTAAAGAACTTGCTGAAGTACCAGCTGTGGTATCAGATGTTGTGATTAAAGCAAAAGAAAAGGTTGAAAAACCTGTGGTCTACATCCCAGTCTTCCCAGGAACCAACTCGGAATATGACTCAGCTAAGGCCTTCGAAAAAGAAGGTGCAGAGGTTAACTTGGTGCCATTCGTGACCTTGAATGAAGAAGCCATTGCCAAGTCAGTTGAAATCATGGTTGACAACATCGGCAAGGCTAATATCCTTTTCTTTGCAGGTGGATTCTCAGCTGCGGACGAGCCAGATGGCTCGGCTAAGTTTATCGTTAACATCCTGCTCAATGAAAAAGTGCGTGTAGCTATTGATAGCTTTATCGCCCGTGGTGGCTTAATTATCGGTATCTGTAATGGATTCCAGGCCTTGGTCAAATCAGGTCTTCTTCCATACGGAAACTTTGAAGATGCTACTAGTACTAGTCCAACTCTTTTCTACAATGATGCCAACCAGCACGTAGCGAAGATGGTGGAAACTCGTATTGCCAACACCAACTCGCCATGGTTGGCTGGGGTGCAAGTGGGCGATATCCATGCTATTCCTGTTTCACACGGTGAAGGGAAGTTTGTCGTGACGGCTGAGGAATTCGCTGAACTCCGTGACAATGGACAAATTTTCAGCCAATATGTTGACTTTGATGGAAAACCAAGTATGGATTCTAAGTACAATCCGAATGGTTCTGTCCATGCCATCGAAGGAATTACCAGCAAGAACGGCCAAATCATCGGTAAGATGGGACACTCAGAACGTTATGAAGACGGTCTTTTCCAAAATATCCCAGGCAATAAAGACCAGCACCTGTTTGCGTCGGCGGTTAAATACTTTACTGGAAAATAAGACTTACAGATTTTCTAATAGATAGTATCAGTAATGTAAAAGTCATGTAGATTTAGCTCTTGGTGCTACACAAATAAAAATTAGGTATATAAAATGACATACGAAGTAAAATCTCTTAATGAAGAATGTGGTGTTTTCGGTATCTGGGGACATCCAGATGCTGCTAAATTGACCTATTTTGGTCTCCATAGTCTTCAGCACCGTGGTCAAGAGGGGGCAGGAATCCTTTCCAATGACCAAGGGAAATTAAAGCGGCATCGCGATATGGGGCTTCTATCAGAAGTCTTCAGAAATCCTGCTAACTTAGATAAATTGACAGGAACTGGTGCGATTGGGCATGTGCGTTATGCGACTGCTGGCGAAGCTTCTGTAGATAACATCCAGCCCTTCCTCTTCCGTTTTCACGATATGCAGTTTGGTTTGGCACATAATGGAAATCTGACCAATGCAGCCTCTCTCAAGAAAGAACTAGAACAAAGAGGAGCGATTTTCAGCGCGACTTCGGACTCGGAAATCTTGGCCCACCTCATTCGTCGCAGTCATAATCCTAGCCTGATGGGCAAAATCAAGGAGGCGCTCAGTCTAGTTAAAGGTGGCTTTGCCTATATCTTGCTGTTTGAAGATAAGTTAATTGCTGCTCTTGACCCCAATGGTTTCCGTCCGCTTTCTATCGGGAAAATGGCCAACGGAGCAGTGGTTGTTTCATCTGAAACCTGTGCTTTTGAGGTTATTGGTGCTGAATGGATTCGTGATTTGAAGCCAGGTGAGATTGTGATCATTGATGACAAGGGAATCCAGTATGATAGCTATACAGATGATACCCAGTTAGCAATCTGTTCTATGGAGTATATCTATTTTGCTCGCCCTGATTCTAACATTCATGGTGTCAATGTTCATACGGCACGTAAACGTATGGGTGCTCAATTGGCGCGTGAATTCAAGCATGAGGCGGATATCGTGGTCGGTGTGCCCAATTCTTCCCTCAGCGCGGCTATGGGATTTTCTGAAGAGTCCGGGCTACCAAATGAAATGGGCCTCATCAAGAACCAATACACCCAACGTACCTTTATCCAACCGACTCAAGAATTACGGGAGCAAGGGGTGCGGATGAAACTCTCTGCTGTTTCAGGCGTTGTAAAAGGCAAGCGTGTGGTTATGATTGATGACTCTATTGTACGTGGAACAACCTCTCGTCGGATCGTTCAACTCTTGAAAGAAGCGGGTGCGACTGAGGTTCACGTTGCCATTGGTAGTCCAGCGCTAGCTTATCCATGCTTCTACGGGATTGATATCCAGACCCGTCAGGAGCTGATTGCGGCCAATCATACGGTCGAAGAAACTCGTCAAATCATTGGAGCGGACAGTCTGACATACCTTTCTGTTGAAGGTTTGATTGAGTCGATTGGGATTGAAACAGATGCGCCAAATGGCGGTCTCTGTGTCGCTTACTTTGACGGTGACTACCCAACACCTCTCTATGACTATGAAGAAGATTATCGTAGAAGTTTGGAAGAAAAGACCAGTTTTTACAAATAGATGACAGATTTTCCATTAAAAAAAAGTAACAAATAGATGACAAATAAGAATGCTTATGCCCCACGTCTCACTACTGACTAAAAGCTAAAGCATTTGTCAGTAGACGCTTTCTCCTATGGGGCAAAGCTAGAACCCTGACTAGTATTTTTATACTCTTCGAAAATCAAATTCAAACCACGTCAGCTTCACCTTGCCGTACCCAAGTACAGCCTGCGGCTAGCTTCCTAGTTTGCTCTTTGATTTTCATTGAGTATTAGATAAAATAATTGTTTATCTAAAAATACGTCGCAGTCTTTCCCAAAAAAAGAAAAGGAAAAATAAAATGGCAAATAAAAATGCGTACGCTCAATCTGGTGTGGATGTTGAAGCGGGTTATGAAGTTGTTGAACGGATCAAAAAGCACGTGGCTCGTACGGAGCGTGCAGGTGTCATGGGAGCACTGGGTGGCTTTGGTGGTATGTTTGACCTTTCAAAGACTGGGGTTAAAGAACCCGTCTTGATTTCAGGAACTGATGGTGTCGGAACCAAGCTCATGCTGGCTATCAAGTACGACAAGCACGATACCATCGGTCAGGACTGTGTGGCCATGTGTGTCAATGATATCATTGCTGCAGGTGCGGAGCCACTCTATTTCCTTGACTACGTAGCGACAGGGAAGAATGAGCCAGCTAAACTAGAGCAAGTAGTTGCTGGTGTAGCAGAAGGTTGTGTGCAGGCAGGGGCTGCCCTCATCGGTGGGGAAACAGCTGAAATGCCTGGCATGTACGGCGAAGATGACTATGACTTGGCTGGCTTTGCGGTCGGTGTGGCTGAAAAATCTCAAATCATTGACGGTTCAAAAGTGGCAGAGGGAGATGTTCTTCTTGGACTTGCTTCAAGTGGGATTCATTCCAATGGTTACTCTCTCGTCCGTCGTGTCTTTGCGGATTACACAGGTGAGGAAATCTTGCCAGAATTGGAAGGCAAGCAACTCAAGGAAGTTCTTCTTGAGCCGACTCGTATCTATGTCAAGGCTGTTTTGCCACTCATCAAGGAAGAGTTGGTCAACGGCATTGCCCACATCACTGGTGGTGGCTTTATCGAAAATGTCCCTCGTATGTTTGCAGCTGACTTGGCTGCTGAGATTGAGGAAGACAAGGTTCCAGTTTTACCGATTTTCAAAGCCCTTGAAAAATACGGTCAGATCAAACACGAAGAAATGTTTGAAATCTTCAATATGGGTGTGGGACTTATGCTAGCAGTTAGCCCTGAAAATGTAATTCGTGTCAAGGAATTGTTGGATGAACCAGTCTATGAAATTGGTCGCATCGTCAAGAAAGAAAACGAAAGTGTCATCATCAAATGAAAAAAATAGCGGTTTTTGCCTCTGGTAATGGCTCAAATTTTCAGGTGATAGCGGAACAATTTCCAGTAGAGTTTGTCTTTTCAGACCATCGTGACGCCTATGTGCTCGAACGTGCAGACAAGCTCGGCGTTCTGTCCTATGCTTTTGAACTCAAGGAGTTTGACAACAAGGCAGACTACGAAGCGGCCCTTGTCGAACTCTTGGAAGAACACCAGATTGACTTGGTTTGCCTAGCAGGCTACATGAAAATCGTTGGACCAACCTTATTGGCGGCTTATGAAGGTCGGATTATCAACATTCATCCAGCCTACCTGCCAGAATTTCCAGGAGCTCATGGGATTGAGGACGCTTGGAATGCTGATGTGGATCAGTCTGGTGTGACCATTCACTGGGTGGATTCCGGAGTGGATACAGGTAAGGTCATCAAACAAGTGCGTGTACCACGGCTATCTGATGATACCATTGACAGTTTTGAAGAACGGATTCATGAAGCAGAGTACAAGTTGTATCCGGAAGTATTGGATAGTTTGGGAGTGGAGAGAAGATAAGAAGTAAATCAAATTTTGATTGTGCAATTTTGCTAGGAGAAAAAATGATTGAGATAAAATTAGTAGATGAGAGCAGTTTTCAGGCAGTGCTGGATTTGAAAATATTTGAAGCTGATGAACAAGCACGTTTCGTGTCTCCAAATGTACGCTCTTTAGCTGACGCATGGCTCTACCGAGAGAATGGGGATGTGTTTCCAATGGCAATTTATTGGAATGAGCTTGTAGTTGGTTTTCTCCTGTTGGAAATAGATAAGGATGAAGCGGAATACTTTATCTGGCGGATAATGATTGGCCAGCAGTACCAAGGAAGAGGTTATGGACGAAAAGCCGTGGAAGTTCTGATCAAAAAGGCTCAGATGGATAGCGCTTGCAATCATATTATCGCAGATTATGTGGTTGGAAATGAAAAAATGAAGCACCTGTTGACTAGTTTGGGTTTTCAAGAAACAGGATTTATAGAAGAAAATAATGAAGTCGCTATGCGCTTGGACCTAAAGAAAGAGGAATAGAATGACGAAAAAAGCATTAATCAGTGTCTCAAACAAAGCGGGCATTGTTGAATTTGCCCAAGAACTTAAAAAAACTCGGTTGGGACATCATCTCAACAGGTGGAACCAAGGTTGCCCTTGATAATGCTGGGGTGAGCACCATTGCCATTGATGATTCATATGATATCTTTGATTCAAAATTGGAGTCAGTGATTGTTGAAGACGGCTTCAAACGGAGGTATCGGGTGTGGATACAGGCAAGGTTATCAAACAAGTTCGTGTGCCACGGTTAGCTGATGATACGATTGACAGTTTTGAAGATCGGATTCATGAGGCAGAGTATAAGTTGTATCCAGAAGTAGTGAAGGCTCTATTTACAGATTGACTTTTTGATGATTCATATGATATCTTTGATTTAAAATTGGAGTCAATGATTGTTGAAGACGGCTTCAAACGGAGGTATTTGTAATGTTAGAATCTAAAAAAACAACTCGATATGTATTTTATGTCTATCTGATGTTATTAACTTGGGGAATCTTATTTAAGTTTGAGACCAATCCTGAATTTATAGCATTTTTCTTAGCTCCAAGGTACATCAATTGGATTCCATTTTCAGAACCACTAATAGTAGATGGAAAAATTGTTTTTGCTGAAATGTTATTTAATCTGATTTCCTTTATTCCATTAGGTGTTTGTTTCCCTCTGATAAAAACTAATTCATCTAGTTTAAAAATAGTCGGGACAGGTTTCTTGATTAGTCTATTGTTTGAGTGCTTACAGTATATTTTAGCAATAGGTATAACAGATATCACGGATTTGACTTTAAATACGCTAGGTGTTTGTGTAGGCTTACTGATTTATCAAATTTTTATAAGAGTGTTCAAATCACAGACTAGAAAATGGGTCAATATCTTAGGTATGCTTAGCCTTGGTTTTGCTTATCTTGTTTTACTGTTACTGCATTTAATTGGTGTTTAACTAATGATTAAAAAGGAGAATATAATGACTAAACGCGCCTTAATCAGCGTCTCAGACAAAGCGGGCATTGTTGAATTTGCCCAAGAACTCAAAAAACTTGGTTGGGATATTATCTCGACAGGTGGGACCAAGGTTGCCCTTGATAATGCTGGGGTGAACACCATTGCCATCGATGATGTGACTGGTTTTCCAGAAATGATGGACGGTCGTGTTAAGACCCTCCATCCAAATATCCATGGTGGACTCTTGGCTCGTCGTGACTTGGATAGTCACCTTCAAGCAGCCAAGGATAATCAAATTGAGCTTATCGACCTTGTTGTGGTCAACCTCTATCCTTTCAAGGAAACGATTCTCAAACCAGATGTGACGTACGCTGATGCGGTTGAGAACATCGATATCGGTGGGCCATCTATGCTTCGCTCAGCAGCGAAGAATCATACCGGCGTAACAGTTGTGGTAGACCCAGAGGATTATGCTGTAGTTCTTGACGAATTGTCAGTCAACGGCGAAACCACTTACGAAACCCGTCAACGTCTGGCAGCCAAGGTTTTCCGTCACACAGCGGCTTATGATGCCTTGATTGCAGAGTATTTTACAGCTCAAGTGGGTGAAAGCAAACCTGAAAAGCTCACTTTGACTTATGATCTCAAGCAAGCCATGCGCTATGGGGAAAATCCTCAGCAGGATGCGGACTTCTACCAGAAAGCTTTGCCGACAGACTACTCGATTGCTTCAGCGAAACAGCTCAATGGGAAAGAATTGTCATTCAATAATATCCGTGACGCTGATGCGGCCATTCGTATCATCCGTGATTTTAAAGACCGTCCAACCGTTGTGGCTCTCAAACACATGAACCCATGTGGAATCGGTCAGGCTGATGACATCGAGACTGCTTGGGACTATGCTTATGAGTCTGATCCAGTTTCTATCTTTGGTGGGATTGTCGTTCTCAACCGTGAGGTGGATGCTACGACAGCTGAGAAGATGCATGGTGTATTCCTTGAAATCATCATTGCACCAAGCTATACGGATGAAGCGCTAGCCATTTTGACCAATAAAAAGAAAAACTTGCGTATCCTTGCCTTGCCATTTGATGCTCAAGAGGCTAGCAAAGTGGAAGCAGAATACACAGGTGTAGTTGGTGGACTTCTTGTGCAAAATCAAGACGTGGTGAAAGAAAGCCCGGCTAACTGGCAAGTGGTGACCAAACGTCAGCCAACTGAGACAGAAGCGACAGCTCTTGAGTTCGCTTGGAAGGCTATCAAGTACGTCAAATCGAACGGTATCATCATCACCAACGACCACATGACACTTGGTGTTGGCCCAGGTCAAACCAACCGTGTGGCTTCTGTTCGTATTGCCATTGACCAAGCTAAAGACCGTCTTGACGGCGCTGTGCTTGCTTCGGATGCCTTCTTCCCATTTGCGGATAATGTGGAAGAAATCGCCAAAGCAGGTATCAAGGCTATCATCCAGCCAGGTGGGTCCGTCCGTGATCAGGAATCCATCGAAGCTGCTGACAAATACGGCTTGACTATGGTCTTCACAGGAGTGAGACATTTTAGACATTAAGAACGTTAAAGGGAAGAAAACAGTTTCTTTCCTTTTTTTGCTTTAAAAGCGAAACGAAACAAGATTAAAACGAACGTTTATGGTATAATATTAGTAAATAATTCGCAAAAGAGGTTGAAAGATGAAGCTGTTAGTTGTCGGTTCGGGTGGTCGTGAACATGCCATTGCTAAGAAGTTGCTTGAGTCAAAAGAGGTAGAAAAGGTTTTTGTTGCTCCTGGAAATGATGGGATGACTCTGGATGGTCTGGAATTGGTAAATATCTCTATTTCCGAACATTTTAAATTGATTGACTTTGCAAAGGCCAACGATATTGCTTGGTCATTTATCGGGCCAGATGACGCCCTTGCGGCTGGTATCGTGGATGATTTCCATGCAGCTGGTCTCAAAGCCTTTGGTCCGACTAAGGCTGCGGCTGAACTTGAGTGGTCTAAGGATTTTGCCAAGGAAATCATGGTTAAATACGGCGTTCCGACAGCAGCCTATGGCACATTCTCAGATTTCGAGGAAGCTAAGGCCTATATCGAAAAGCAGGGTGCGCCTATCGTAGTCAAGGCGGATGGCTTGGCGCTTGGGAAGGGTGTCGTCGTTGCTGAGACAGTCGAGCAAGCGGTCGAAGCCGCTCATGAGATGCTTTTGGACAATAAATTTGGTGACTCAGGTGCGCGTGTGGTTATTGAGGAATTCCTTGAAGGAGAGGAATTTTCACTCTTTGCCTTTGTCAATGGTGATAAGTTCTACATCATGCCAACGGCTCAGGACCACAAACGTGCCTACGATGGCGACAAAGGGCCTAACACGGGAGGTATGGGAGCATATGCGCCAGTTCCACACTTACCACAGAGTGTGGTTGATACAGCGGTTGACACCATTGTCAAGCCAGTCCTTGATGGCATGATTAAAGAAGGGCGCCCTTATCTGGGTATCCTTTACGCAGGACTTATCTTGACAGCTGATGGACCTAAGGTCATCGAGTTTAATGCTCGCTTCGGAGATCCAGAAACTCAGATTATCTTGCCTCGTCTGACCTCTGATTTTGCCCAAAATATTACGGATATCCTCGATGGCAAGGAGCCAAACATCACCTGGACGGACAAGGGTGTGACGCTTGGTGTAGTTGTCGCATCAAACGGTTACCCGCTAGAATATGAAAAGGGTGTTGCATTACCGGCAAAAACCGAGGGAGATATCATCACCTACTATGCAGGGGCTAAGTTTTCGGAAAATAGTAGAGCGCTGCTATCAAACGGCGGACGTGTCTATATGCTCGTCACCACAGCAGCCACCGTCAAAGAAGCCCAGGACACCATCTACCAAGAATTCGCCCAACAAAAAACAGAAGGCCTCTTCTACCGAACAGATATCGGAAGTAAAGCTATTCGATAAAGGTATAAGAAAAAAGCGATGCAGTCGTCAAGTACGTTAATAGTCGTTTGATTTGCGAGCGTTAGCGAGCTAATATAGAACAATCACCGCTGTTGTGCAAGAACGATTGAATGACAATCCAATCGTTCAGGGAAATTGGAAGACCTTGGGCTTCCGATTTAGGCATGAGACACCTTTGGTGGCTGCTGCCGTCCCTCACAACCTAAGGTGATTGAAAAAAGAAAGGAAAGAAAAGGAAAATCATGACCAAACCAATTATTTCCATCATCATGGGCTCAAAATCCGACTGGGAAACCATGCAAAAAACAGCAGAAGTCCTAGACCGCTTCGGTGTAGCCTACGAAAAGAAAGTTGTCTCTGCCCACCGGACACCAGACCTTATGTTCAAGCATGCCGAAGAAGCGCGTAGTCGTGGTATCAAGGTCATCATCGCAGGTGCAGGTGGCGCAGCTCATTTGCCAGGTATGGTCGCAGCTAAAACAACCCTTCCAGTCATTGGTGTGCCCGTAAAATCGCGTGCCCTTAGTGGTGTGGACTCGCTCTACTCTATCGTCCAGATGCCAGGTGGAGTGCCTGTCGCAACTATGGCTATCGGTGAAGCAGGTGCGACCAATGCGGCTCTCTTCGCCCTTCGTCTCCTATCAGTAGAGGATCAGTCTATCGCGACAGCACTGGCAGATTTCGCAGAGGAGCAAGGAAAAATCGCAGAGGAGTCGACAAATGAGCTCATCTAAAACAATCGGAATTATCGGTGGCGGCCAGCTGGGTCAGATGATGGCTATCTCTGCTATCTACATGGGGCACAAGGTTGTAGCGCTGGATCCTGCGGCAGATTGCCCGGCATCTTGCGTGGCGGAAATCATCGTGGCGCCTTATAATGACGTGGATGCTCTGCGTCAGTTGGCTGAGCGTTGCGATGTCCTCACCTATGAGTTTGAAAATGTCGATGCTGACGGTTTGGATGCGGTTATCAAGGATGGACAACTCCCTCAAGGGATAGATCTGCTCCGCATTTCCCAAAATCGCATTTTTGAAAAGGACTTTCTTTCAAACAAGGCTCAAGTCACTGTAGCACCCTACAAGGTTGTGACTTCAAGCCAAGACTTAGCAGATATCAACTTGTCGAAAAACTATGTTCTCAAGACTGCGACAGGTGGCTACGATGGGCATGGGCAAAAGGTCATTCGCTCAGAAGCAGACTTGGAAGAAGCCTATACACTAGCAGATTCAACAGACTGTGTCTTGGAAGAATTTGTCAACTTTGACCTTGAAATTTCTGTTATCGTGTCAGGAAATGGCAAGGACGTGACGGTTTTCCCAGTTCAGGAAAATATCCACCGAAACAACATTCTTTCAAAAACCATTGTGCCAGCCCGTATTTCAGAAAGTCTAGCTGAAAAAGCAAAAGCCATGGCAGTGAAGATTGCTGAACAGCTTAACCTGTCTGGAACCCTCTGTGTGGAAATGTTTGCGACGGCTGATGACATCATTGTCAATGAGATTGCCCCGCGTCCACACAATTCAGGACACTACTCAATCGAAGCCTGCGACTTTTCACAATTTGACACTCATATTCTTGGTGTTCTCGGAGCACCATTACCAGCCATCAAACTGCATGCCCCAGCTATCATGCTCAATGTTCTCGGCCAACATGTCGATGCTGCTGAAAAATATGTCACAGAAAATCCAAGCGTCCATCTCCACATGTATGGTAAAATAGAAGCAAAGCACAACCGCAAGATGGGACATGTGACTTTGTTTAGTGATGCGCCGGATAGCGTGGTTGAGTTTGGGAAAGGGATAGATTTTTAGGAGAAACCTATGATTCATATTATTGTCAACGCATTTGTTGAAAAAGAGAAGACTGGAGCAGTCGTCGAAGTCTTGTATGCTAGTAGCGATCACGAAAAAGTGAAAGCTAAGTATGAAGAGTTAGTTGCACGATACCCTGAAAACTATTTAGCTATCTATGATCTACCGTTAGATACGGATTTGAATACACTAGATCACTATCCATCTGTGTTTATTGAGAAAGAGGAATTTGAGTGACTTTATTAGAAGATATTTATAATGAAATCTTTAAGCCAGAGTATCTAATTAAATATGGTTATTTTTCTTATAAAAAGAGTAAAGAGAATGATTCAGATGATGATAGTTATTTTAAAACAGAAACATTTTATAGAATGTTCAACTTAAACCAACTTTCTCAAATAGCTATTTATAGCTTGCCATCTCATTTTGATATGACAATTACGGAACCGATATACTTTAATATTCCTAAAAAAGGTTTGATTAGAAGACAGTATAAACTCCCAAATTTATACAGCTATACTAACTTGGTTAAGTATATGTGTGATAATAAAAGAGAGTTTATTGATATTTTTTTAGAAAATAGCTTTTCAACATCTAAGTTTTTTGATTCTCCTAAATATAAATATGCTGTCACAGAAGAAATAAAATCAAAATTATTATACTCTGGAAACAAACAGCTACATCTTGATTTATCTAATTTTTATCACACTTTATATACTCATAGTATTCCTTGGATGCTAATGGGGAAAGCTACTGCAAAATTAAGTAGAAGTGGAGGTTTTGCTAACGATTTGGATAAATTAATTGAAGCTTGTCAATATGGAGAGACACATGGTATTCCAACGGGGAATTTAGCTTCAAGGATTATAGCTGAGTTATTCATGTGTTATTTTGATAAAGAAATAGAGAAAAAAGGATTTAAATATGCTCGTTATGTTGATGATTTCACCTTTACGTATTCTATGGAATCAGAAAAAGAGGAATTCTTAGAACAAGTGAACTTATTATGTAGAGAATATAACTTGTACTTAAATTCAGAAAAAACTATTATTGAGGATTTTCCACAAAATAATAGCAGAAGTAAATTAAAAATTTTTAGTTTTTTCGATAACTGTGATTTTATAACAAAAAAACCGGCAGAGCAACGAGATTTAATTAATAATTATTTGGATCTATGTATTACTGAGGAAAGTAGAGGAAATAAAGGGGCGTTAAAGATTATTTTTTCAGGTCTTCAAAGAAGTATTGTATATTTTGGTAATCTATCAGAAAATAGAATTGATGAGTTGTTTCTTTATATCAATCCAAAGACAAAAACATCGTTATTAGAAAAGATATTTGATATTTCCATAAAAAAACCAGAATTGACCAATAGATTCATGGATTTGTTTGAAGATTTGTTTACAAGCTCTAAACTTAAAGCAGGTGCAAAAAAAATAATTCAGAAATATTTTGAAGAAAATACTAGAAATTTAATATCTAAAATTTATTATTATAAAAAGAATAATTTTAGTCAGGAATTTTATCAAATTTTACTTTATATAGTGCAATTTAATATAAATACAAGAGGAATTATATCTAAAAAAAGTCTATTATCTTTGATAGATGAGAGGGTAGATGATTTTTCGCTTTGCTTATTAACTATTATTTATATAAAACGGAAGTTAGATATTAAAGATTTATTAGATAAAATAAATAACTTGCTAGAAGAGACTTATAGAAATTATGCAAATCAATCACGATTTTCAGGAAAATTCTGGTACTATAGATATTTTATATATTATTTAATAAAAAATAATATAATTAATGGTGCAATAGTCAGGTCATATTTGAGAAGCAAAGGAATTCAATCAGGAAGATATGGTTATAAGTCGGAACTAAACGCTAACTACATTTTTACCCAGGGGAATCAACAAAATATAAATAGTTTTTACAAAGATTTGCTTGATTTAAATGTTACCTTGGTTGATTGCGGGAAAAATCAAGACTTTATATATTTTTAGTTTTATATACTTTCCCTAAGTATAAAATAAATTAGAGTTGTCTTTAGCTGTTAGAAATATCGAAAGGAAAAATTAACAACATGATTGAACGTTACTCTCGCCCTGAGATGGCGAATATTTGGAGTGAAGAAAACAAATACCGTGCTTGGCTTGAGGTGGAAATCTTGGCTGACGAGGCATGGGCTGAGTTGGGGGAAATCCCTAAGGAAGATGTGGCTTTGATTCGCGAGAAAGCGGACTTTGACATCGACCGTATTTTGGAGATTGAGCAGGAGACGCGTCACGATGTGGTTGCCTTCACACGTGCAGTTTCTGAGACGCTTGGTGAAGAGCGCAAGTGGGTCCACTATGGGTTGACTTCTACCGACGTGGTGGATACGGCCTACGGTTATCTTTACAAGCAGGCCAACGACATCATCCGTCGTGACCTTGAAAACTTCACCAACATCATCGCTGATAAGGCTAAGGAGCACAAGTTTACCATCATGATGGGGCGTACCCACGGTGTGCACGCTGAGCCTACAACCTTTGGTCTGAAATTGGCGACTTGGTACAGCGAAATGAAGCGCAACATCGAGCGTTTCGAGCATGCGGCTGCTGGTGTGGAAGCTGGTAAGATTTCTGGTGCGGTTGGGAACTTTGCCAACATCCCACCATTCGTTGAGCAATATGTCTGCGATAAACTGGGTATTCGTGCCCAAGAAATCTCTACACAGGTGCTTCCTCGTGACCTTCACGCTGAGTACTTTGCAGTTCTTGCTAGCATTGCGACTTCTATCGAACGTATGGCGACTGAGATTCGTGGTTTGCAAAAATCAGAACAACGTGAAGTGGAAGAATTCTTTGCTAAAGGGCAAAAAGGTTCATCTGCAATGCCTCACAAACGCAACCCTATCGGTTCTGAGAACATGACAGGTCTAGCGCGTGTTATCCGTGGTCACATGATTACTGCCTATGAGAACGTAGCTCTCTGGCACGAACGTGATATCTCTCACTCATCAGCTGAGCGCATCATTACACCAGATACGACTATTTTGATTGACTACATGCTCAACCGTTTTGGAAATATTGTCAAGAATTTGACAGTCTTCCCAGAAAACATGATCCGCAACATGAACTCGACTTTTGGTTTGATTTTCAGTCAACGTGCTATGTTGACCTTGATTGAAAAAGGAATGACCCGTGAGCAAGCCTATGACCTGGTACAACCAAAAACAGCCTACTCTTGGGACAATCAAGTAGACTTTAAACCACTTCTTGAAGCAGATCCAGAAGTGACATCACGTTTGACACAAGAGGAAATCGACGAAATCTTCAACCCTCTTTACTACACTAAACGAGTGGATGATATCTTTGAACGTCTTGGACTTGGTGACTAATTCACAAATATTGAATATAAA